>PWSL01000163.1 GCA_003563255.1 Desulfonatronospira sp.
TGGCCTGGAGCAGATTGTTGAAGTCGTGGGCCACTCCCCCGGCCAAAATACCTACGGACTCCATCTTCTGTGCCTGCAGCAGCTGGGACTGCAGCTTTTCTCGTTCAGCCTCTGCCCGCTTCAACATTGTAATCATTGAGCATTTTATTTTTATGGGTAATGTAGAAAAAAATTCCGGAAACAGCGCTGACTATGGCGATGCATACTAAGATTGCCAGCATGGTTTTGTAAACAATATGATTTCGGATAAAATCAAGCATTTTTTTCATATACGAAAAATAAATGTTGTAGTAACAGTTTATCCATTTGCATGTGGCATGGAGACTGGCTCTCACAGCCCTTGTTTTCTAAGCCTGTTTTCTTACATCGATAGAATACAAGGGCTGGGGTGCCTGTCTCCTGCTTTCCGTTAACACCGATGGTTCCGCCAACCCTGACTCAGACGTAAGGCATTTTTACTCTCGCCCGCTCCAGGAATCGCTAGAGCCACAGAGCTTGGGAGAGGAGAGAAGTCATTTATCATTGCCCTCCAGGCCTGGGGACTGTCCCCGCTAAGTACTATCTGTGCAGGTACGCATAACTTCGAGTCTGTAATTTTGGTATTTGTGCGGAAAAATTGTCGCGGGGACTGTCCCCGGGCCGATTCCGGCATCCCCCTGAATGGTTACGAGCTTGTTATTCATAGCCACCGACTCGGTGGATATGAATATTAAATTTCTTCCTCCTGCCTTGCTCGGCGTCTCAAGGCCTGCTTCAGGCCGGGCGTGAGATACTCTTTTTCTTTTCGAGGAAGTACGCTTTAGCCGGATGAACCCTAAATATCCCGATACAGACTGCGATTCCTGGTATTGTTTTGTAAGCAATATGTTTACTGACTATATCAAGCATTCAGAGGTCGGCAAAAGTGCCTGTCCCCATGCGACATGCAAAGCGCTTAGCAGGTACATCAAGGGCTGATTGACTTTGAAATCATGAAATCATGAATATCAAGGCACTTATGATGAATAACCATGGCTATTCACTGTACAAGTGGCGGTCAATAATTGCATCCAGATTGCTTTCATCCCGCATTTGCCGCAGAATCTCGTTGAACCTCCCGACAATTTCCAGGCCTTGTGAATTTTTTTTAGTGACAATGAAATGCAGGCCGTCTTCCAGAAGGGGCCTGTCCAGCACCCGGAAAACGTCCTCCCGGCCGACAATCTGTCTTGCAACTTCCCACCCGACATACTCGTTGATTGGAACCAGGTCGACGCGGCCCCGGTGCAGCATTTTGAAACAGGATTCCACGGTGTTTGGACGCTGCACCGCAATGAGGTCCTGATCCATGAAGCTCTGGATGTCAGTAAGACTATAGCCCAAAGGCTTGCAGGCGGTTAAACCCTTTAGATCCGAGTCGTGAACAAAGGATATGTCTGCGTCCTTGCGCACGAAAAAAAGATTTGTGACGGTAATGATGGGGTCTGAAAAATAAAACTCTTCCTTCCGCTCCAAAGTCTTGACATAGGGAAACGTGCCCAGGAAGTCTCCTTCTTTGGACAGGCTGTACCCCCTGCTCCAGGAGTGAAATTCAATCTCGGCATCGTATCCCAACTGTTGGAAGACGTGATCTACGATTTCAGTGATCATGCCCCCCTGCGGAAGGGTCTGATCAGTAAATGGCTTGTAGTCGTCTCCAGTGACCAATCTGACGGCTTGTCCAGCTTCGGTTGGAAAAGGCTTTAATAAAAAGACCATGATACATGCCCAAAAGCACATTGTCATGAACGTTGTACGTGTCGTCAGCATGCATTTTCCCTTCAAATGATCCTTGCTAATGGTATTCCTCTCAAGTTTAATACCGGACTATCGTCGAGGCCGTAGTCTCCACTCAGACATTCATCATCTACAATGCTTTCTAAAGCGGGCTTTGCCCGCAACCCAATAAAGAAAAGAACTTTTTTGACAGGATTAACAGGATTAACAGGATTAAGATGTGACTGCAAAAAGTCATTTTTGCAGTCACAGACGTCAGAGATTAGAGGTCAGAGGTCCCCAGTGAAATACCTTCGGGAACTCCAAGGAGTTATTTCACGGGGCAGGCAGTAAAATCAAAGAGTTATGTATATTGTTGATTTGTGTATTTTTCATTCCCCGACTTTTTGCAGGTGCATCAAGGAAGGCAGGAAGGTTTTTTCATTTGCCGGGCTTGCGGCAAATGAAAGGGCAGCCTTGTCCAAAACCGTGCCCCGGTTTTGGATAATAGACCCGCTTCGCGTCTTTAACTTTGCGTACTGTATCTGTGTAGCGCTGTTAAGGAAAGCAGGGGACAGGCACTCCGGGACCCACTTGAGCATCATTTTGTGCTTAAAATATCTCATTTTTTGGGACAAGTGGGTCCCGGAAGAGCTAGTCCCCATGCCACATGCAAATGGGTAAACTGTTACTGTTTTTATTTTTGGCCCTTTACCCGATAATCTTACGCTGTGGTTTCATGCCCCTCTTCTTCCACAGTTCCATATCCTGCATTTTTTTCTTGCGCTCCCGGGCCAGGGATTTTGCTATCAGGGACTGGTTTTTTTTATACCCCCATTTGGCTTTGTATTCTTCTGTAGTCATATCGTGTTTGGCAAAATGCTTCTTGGTAAGAACCTTGAAAGACTTGCCGCACTCAA
>PWSL01000179.1 GCA_003563255.1 Desulfonatronospira sp.
ATTTGTCATCGGATAATAATCGAAGGCGGGCTTTGCCCGCAACTTAAGATAAAGAAGTGCTCGTATCCCACAATTGGGACAGTCCCGCACTTATTTTTCTGATGAATAAGTTACAGCCATGAGATTTTCAAAAATAAGTGCGGGACAGTCCCACTGCCAAGCGCTGAACCCTCGCCATGGCTCAATTTTTTTTCTTGTTCCCAGGCTCCAGCCTGGGGACATCGCTTTTTTGTGGCTCCAGCCACATTTTTAAGAAGACTAAATTGGGGACAGGCACCCCCGCACTTATTTTTAATTGAGAAGTTACAAGTGATCTTGGTTTTATTGGAAATAATAAGTGCGGGGAGAGCCAGTCCCCTGAGGTCAATCATAAGTTTCGCTGTAGTGTTAAGCTGAAAATCAGGCTCCAGAGGCTCAATGACTCATTATGAGCGGATGCCGGAAGAGCCAGTCTCCATGCCACATGCTAAGCGCAGAACAGAGACATGTTCTTCAACCGTGAACCTTTAACTTTCAACTCTCAAGTCATGAGGTAATTATGGCTATCAGACTGAAGAAAGGCTTTTGGCTGCTTTTGATTCTTCTTTTGGCTGTTGGTGCTGGTTATACTTACATAAACTACTGGGATACCGATGAGCCGGTGATCCATGTTGATCCTGAGGTCAGATACACCAATGCCGAAAGGCTGTTCGATATTCAGATACATGATCAGGGCCTGGGCCTGAAAAACGTTGAAGTCCAGGTGGTTCAGGACGGCCAGGTCAAAAAAACCTTTCAGGAGGAAATTGATCCCGGCATAAATGATATGCAGTTCACCATGGAGCTGCCACGACTGGACCAGGGCAGTTTTGAACTGCAGGTACGGGCCGTAGACAGATCTATTGTAAACTGGGGCCGCGGGAATGAATCACTGGTTACCAGGGAGATGATTTTTGACAGCATTCCGCCTTCTATTTCACTGATTTCTGCAGTTCATAATCTCAACCAGGGCGGAGCAGGACTGGTGATATACTCCCTTTCCAAAGAGGCCGAAAAGACAGGGGTGAAGCTTGGAGATTACTTTTTTCCAGCCTTCCGGAAACCTGATGGTAATTATTACTGCATTTTTTCCTTTGCTTACAACGCGGACACTCAAAGGGATGTCCCCCGGGTGACTGCAGTGGACAGGGCCGGCAACAGGCAGGTGAGTGGTTTTAATTACCACGTAAACTCCAGGAGTTTCAGGCAGGCAGACCTGAACATCAACGATGAATTCCTGAGATCCCAGATGCCCCAATTTGAAAGCAGGTACCCTGATGAAAGCGATCCTCTGGAGATTTTTTTACGGGTAAACCGTGATTTGAGGGAGCAAAACCGCAGTAAAGTCCAGGAAATTGCATCCAGGACCTCGGCAAACTTCCGAGTGCAAGGCGCCCTTTTGCGTAAGCCCTCTGCTTTTATGGCCGGCTATGCTGACCACAGGACTTATTTTTATGACGGTGAAGAGATAGATCAGCAGGTACATCTGGGGGTGGACCTGGCCTCCACCGCCCAGGCCCCGGTACCGGCCGCTGAAAGGGGAGAGGTGGTTTTTACAGGAGATCTCGGGATATACGGCCAGACAGTGATCCTGGATCATGGCCTGGGATTGCAGACTCTGTATGCTCACTTGAGCAGTATTGACGTCAGGGACGGCCAGGAGGTCTCCAGGGGTGATCATATCGGCAGGACAGGCACCACGGGTTTGGCTGTTGGTGACCACCTGCACTTTGAGGTCCTGGTCTCAGGCTTGCCAGTGAATCCGGCGGAATGGTGGGACGGTACCTGGCTGGAAAATAATATCTTCAGCAAGCTGCGGGACTAACGCTGAACAACACTTGCAGAGGCGGGCATCACCCGCCCCTGCAGGCAGCGGTGTTTCATGAAGCGGGGTTACATACTCAGAGGAGCCGAAAGCTGTTTTCCAGCTGCAGTTCTGCTTCATGTTCTGCGATCTGGTCCCGCCCTCCAAGGATACTTATCACTCCCTTGTCTTTATTCAAAGCTCTGTCCAGGGCCCGCCCGAATTTCTGGAAGTCCTCCAGTCCGGCCTCCAAAATTTCATTTCTGACCTTCTGGCGGTAATCATCGGATATATTGCTAAGATAACGAATCATGGATGAAAACCCTTTTGCGTCCGGAAGCTGATAACCGTCCATTTCACCTATTGCGCCTATAACGGCTTTTTCCACTTCCTCAGGGTCAAGATCCCGGTTACATAGAAAAGCACCGGAGGAATCAAATGCCTGAAGGGTGCTTGTAATATTGGGATCCCGGTAAGAGGTGAAGGCCATGACATTGCAGAAGTGGTCGTAGCTGCTGAAGGCTCCATAAGCACCCCCCTGGACCCGGATCTTGTCCCACAGCCAGCTTGCCCTCAAAAATCTGGTGGCGGCCAGGGAAGCACCGTGAAAGCGGTATCCTGCTGTTTCCAGGTCCACGGACCGGCCCACATAGTTAACCCTGGCCGGTATAAACATGGCTTCGTTGCCGGGGGTGCAGCTCCATTTCCATTTGCTGCGCAAGGCCTCCTGTTCTGGCAGTCTGTCCAGAAATACCTTTACATATTCCAGTCCCTGCTGCAGGGCCTCCTGTTCGGCGGTAAGGTTTAGCAGAGCCCCGTTTTTGTGTACCAGCAATGTCTTGATGTCTTCCAGATCAGCAAGTACCTGCTCCCAGTCGGTGTCAATTTTTTGCAGCAGGTGCCTCAGAAAGAGTAAGTAAGAGACTCCGGACATATGTTCCTGGGCCCAGTCGGCTTCCGAGTATCTGGCCTTGAGGCGCATGCCCACAACCCTGTGCCCGGCCGGCACCAGGGCCTGCTCCATGCCGGACTTTTCTTCCAGGGCTATCTGTCTGAAGCGATCCCGGTTGTCAAGTTTGACCTGGGTAAGTATGTCCTGGAAAATGCCGAACATGTCACCAACTTTTTCAGGCAGGGATTTACCGCGCAGAAAAAGGCGGCAGGCGCTTTCCTGCCCTCCCAGCACAGAATGGGAAAAGGGTACGGGTACAATACCGCCGGTAAGCTGTCTGATCCTGGTGGTCAGGGCTGTATAGTCTTCGCTGAAAGTCCCCATTTCCAGAAGGGCTCTTGCGAAAAGAGGAATGTATGAAAGGTGTTTCTGGGGCAGAAAATGCAGGTCCATTCCCAGGTCCAGATAAAAAATACCTGCAGTGGGCTGAGGGTGAGTCAGCACAACGGCGCCATGGATCTGATGCTCCTGCCTTGCAACGGTGCGGATCTGCGGGTTCATATCCGACCTTTTCAGCCTGGGTATTCTGGCCAGTTCCAGGGGATCATCGGGCTTTTCCTGCCACTGGATGAGCTTGAGTGTGTTATCAACCAGTTCTTTTTCCTGTTGCCGGTCAAGTTTCTTCCGGGCCTCCTGCAGGCGCTGGTTTTCCATATTCTGGATCCTGCCCTCCATGTCCGGGTCGGGCTTGAGTATCACTAATGTTTTGTGTGGGTTGTTCAAAAAGTGCTCCTGAAGGAGGTCCTCGAAAACTTTTTCTCCCTGTTCCAGTCTGAGTTTGATCTGCTCCAGGACATCGCCAAATTCCAGAAGAGGGAAAGGACTTTCATCGTAGAGCCAGGTGCTTAAAGCCCTGAACATCACGGCCAGGCCCCTGGGGAAGGAGCCGGTGTTGTTTTCTCGAAGAGCGAACTCCACACTGCTCAGGGCTGCCTTGATTATTTCGGGATCAATGCCGTTTTGGGCCAGATCCTGCAAAGTATCCTGGATAAGGTTTTGCACCGGGTCAAGGTTTTCCGGCAACACCCCTTTCATGCCGGTGGAATAATACATCTGCAGGATGTCGGTCTCCAGCCCCACACCTGCCAGGTCTTCTCCCAGGCCAGACTCTATCAGTCTTTTGCGCAGCGGGGAGGCCGGCATGCCCGTGAGGATGAACTCCAGTATGCGCAGTCCCAGATTGAGCTGGGGGAAATTTGTTGTCGGCAGCATCCAGTTTATCGTCAGGTAGTATCCCTGGTTGCTCTCTGATGTGGCGCTGTAGCAGCGTTCCACCTGTTTTTCCAGCTGAACAGGTGGCTGGGTCCGGATCTGAGAATCCACCTCCAGGAGGTCAAAGTGATCCAGAAAATCGCCGACCCGGTCCAGGCGTTCCTGCTCCGGGTCGTCGCCATAGAAAAAGATCCAGGAGTTTGAAGGGTGATAAAACTTTTTGTGAAACTGCAGAAAATCCTCGTAGGTCAGGTTGAGAATTTCCTCGGGATTGCCGCCGGAATCCAGTCCGTAGGTGCCTCCCGGGAAAAGGGACTGCTGAGAGTACTCAGCAAGCAGGCTTTCCGGAGAGGAGTAGGCCCCCTTCATTTCGTTGTAGACCACTCCTTTGAATTTCAGAGGGGAATCCAGCGAGGGCAGTTCGTAATGCCACCCCTCCTGGGCGAAGACTTCGGGCGGAATGCCGGGGAAAAAGACTGCATCCAGATAGACATCCATCAGGTTGTAAAGATCCTGCCGGTTCTGGCTGGCTACTGGATAACAGGTTTTGTCCGGGAAAGTGACAGAGTTTAAAAATGTCTGTACCGAACTCTTCAGCAGCTCTACAAAAGGTTCCTTGACCCTGTACTTTCGGGAGCCGCAAAGCACTGAATGTTCCAGTATGTGCGCAACTCCGGTATTATCCCTGGGGGGGGTACGGAAACTGATACCGAAAACCTTGTTTTCATCCTGGTTGGTCATGGATAATACCCGGGCACCGGTCTTTTCATGTTTAAAAAGTCTGGCCAGAGAGTTTATCTCTGGGATATGCCTTTCTTCGATAAGGCGAAATCTATTGTTCTGGTTCAATTTTTCCTCCAATGAGAAAGTTTGTAACCATTCAGGGGATCCTCGGTGTTGACTGATGGCACAAGGCCAGGGGACTGTCCCCAGGCCGGTTTCGGCATCCCCCTGAATGGTTACGAAAGTTTGATAACAGGCAACTTTTTAGAAGAATTCAAAAGCCTGCCCGGGGATATTCCCCGCAAGCCGCTTCCTGTAAATTCAGTAAGTTTTATGGTATCTGTTCAGCGCTTTGGATGTGGCATGGGGACTGGCTCTCCCCACACTTATTTTTAAAACCTGTCAATCATCCTTCAGAAAAATAAGTGCGGGGGTGCCTGCCCCCTGCTTTCCTTAAAAGCGCTGAACAGATACGTTTTATGGAAGAAAAAGTGCGGGGTAAGCCGGTCCCCAGCGAATACAATCAAAGTGTCGCTTTAATGATAATATACTTTGAATCCGTGATAAACTCAACCTTTGTTCCCCGGTTCAGTTCAATGCCCAAGGTCCCTGGCACCTGTGTAATCCCTTCAATGCGGGATAGACAAGGAAAAATATTTGGGATAAATTTTTCCAGTCGTTCAAACATAATCATTCAGGGGGGCAGATACCGGTAAGGGGACAGTCCCCGCGAAATAGTTCCTGCACAAAGACAAAAATTACAATCGCGAAATTTTGTGAAGTTGCACAATCTTACATAGCGCATAGCAGGGACAGTCCCCCTGGCCTTTTGCCAATAGTCACCACCGAGGACCCCCTGAATGGTTACGTTCAGACAGTTTAAAAAACTGCGACTGCAAGGCTAAACAGATACTTCAGCGGTAACTTTTATGGAAATAATCTCTTCCTGTTCCCAGATCCAGCAGACCTGCATGCAGGCCAGGCAGTCCGGCAGGACCCTGGCACTGGTGCCCACCATGGGGTATTTTCACGATGGGCATCTGAGCCTGATGCGCTGGGCCAGAGAGTACTGCGATATGCTCGTGGTGTCCCTGTTTGTGAATCCGGCCCAGTTCGGCCCGGGGGAGGATTACCAGCGCTATCCCCAGGATCTGGATAACGATGTTCATGCCGCCATGGAGGAAGGGGTGGATATCCTGTTTACTCCAGCTCGGAGCAGTCTTTATCCGGATGGTTTTTCCACCTGGGTGGAGGTTCAGGGGTTGTCCGGCAAACTTTGCGGCCTTACCAGGCCAGAGCATTTCCGGGGAGTGACCACTGTGGTCTGCAAGCTTTTCAACCTTACCTGTCCCCACAAGGCGGTATTCGGGCAAAAAGACTGGCAGCAGCTGATTATCATCAAAAAGATGACCAGGGATCTGAACATGCCGGTGGAAATCGTGGGCAGGCCCACAGTGCGGGAAGATGACGGGCTGGCCATGAGTTCTCGAAATGCATACCTGGACCAGGAGCTGAGAAAGGTCGCTCCCCGGGTCTACCAGGGGCTTTTGATGGTCAGGGGCAGGTTTGAGTCGGGACAGGATGACCGCCTGGAGCTGGAGCTGGAGCTCAGGAGCTATTACCAGCGCAACCTGCCCCAGGCAGAGATCGATTATGTTCAAATAGTGGACTCCAACAATCTTGAACCGCAGGACAGGGTAAAGCCTGGGGCATTGGCAGCTGTGGCTCTCAAGCTGGGGCAGGCCAGGCTGATTGACAATATCCTGCTTGATTAACGCTACAGGGAAACTTATTAATTGACCTCCGGGGACTGGCTCCCGGCACTTATTTTTCTGACAGAAGACTGACGAATTAAATAAATAAGTGCTGGGTGCCTGTCCCCAATTGAGATAGGTTATTACCGGCCAGGGGGACAGTCCCCGTACCAGGTGCTGAAAACCCGTCTTTGCTCGAAATTTTGGTGTCAGTGCTGACAGCACTGCCCGGACTGCTTCAGGCAGGCAGAGGCCTTTGATGGATAACCTTTAATAGATTGCAGACAGCAAAAATCAACCAATTACCATGTCTTTACGCACTTTTCTTCAGGCCAAAATACACCGGGCCACCCTGACAGGGACCTGCCTGGACTACGAGGGCAGCATATCCATCTGTCCGGAACTTCTCACAACTTCAGGAATACACCCCTTTGAACAGGTTGATGTATACAACCTGGATAACGGAGAGCGGCTGACTACCTACACACTCAGCGGAGAGCCGGGAGAGATCAGGCTCAACGGTGCAGCTGCCCACAAAGGCAACCCAGGGCAAAAGGTCATTATTGCGGCCTATTGTCTTCTGGATGAAAAAGAATTGCAGGAACATAATCCTGTAGTACTGCTGGTGGATGAGACCAACAGGATAAAGGGGCGGTACAATGGATGATCGCAGGGAGCAGCTATCCCTTTTCGGTCGTATCAGAAAGTTTTTGAAGGTCAATATCCTGGCGGGCCTCCTTTTCCTGGCACCCATTGTGGCCACCTTTCTTATCCTCAAGGTTACCATTGAGTGGATAGACCGCATTCTATTAATTATTCCCCCGGCATTTCGACCTGAAAATTTTATGCCTTTCCCGGTCCCGGGACTGGGGCTTATCCTGCTTTTGCTGGTGCTGATTTTTTCGGGGATGTTTGTCCGCAACTATTTAGGCAAAAAACTGGTTTATGTATGGGAAAGGATAGTTGAGCATATCCCCATCGTCAATAAGATATATACAGCTGTAAAGCAGCTTCTGGATACGATTGCCAGGGGAACCACCAAGGACTTCAAACGGGTGGTGCTCATTGAGTATCCCAAGGAAGGGGTGTATGCCATGGCATACGTTACCGGAATAGCGGTGGGGGAACTTCAGGAAAAGACAAAGAGGAAGATGGTGAATGTTTACGTTCCCACAACGCCGAATCCAACCTCAGGGTTTTATCTTATGGTGCCTGAAGATGAGACCATTCCCCTGGATATGAGCGTGGAAGATTCTTTCAAGCTGCTCATGTCAGGGGGCATTCTTGCTCCGGAAAAGAAAGGTGAAAAGGGATAAGCATGTTCATATCCAACAATAACTATGTGTTTACTTCCGAGTCTGTCACCGAGGGTCACCCGGATAAAGTAGCAGATCAGATATCCGATGCAGTGCTGGACGCTATCCTGGCCCAGGACAGGCATGCAAGGGTGGCCTGTGAGACCCTGGTAACCACTGGCCTGGCGTTTATAGCCGGCGAGATCACCACCAGCGGCTATGCCGACCTGCCAGGAATTGTCAGGGAGACCCTGCGCCATATAGGCTACAACAGCTCTGACATGGGATTCGACTGGGAGACCTGCGCTGTACTCTCGGCAATAGACAGGCAGTCTCCAGATATTGCCATGGGAGTGGACCGTAAGTCCCGGGAAGACCAGGGGGCAGGAGACCAGGGGATGATGTTCGGGTATGCCGTCCGGGAAAACCCTGTTCTTATGCCGGCACCCATATATTATGCCCACAGACTTTCAAGGCGGCTGGCCTATGTGCGCAAAAGAAAAATCCTTGATTTTCTGCGCCCCGACGGCAAGACCGAGGTCAGTGTGGAATACATTGCCGGCAGGCCTGTCAGGGTTGATTACGTGGTCATTGCCTGCCAGCATGACGAGGATGTCTCCCACGAGGATCTGGTGGAGGCTGTGAGAGAAGAAGTTGTGTTTTATACCTTGCCACCTGAAATGCTGGATAAAAATACCCGGATATTTATCAACACCACCTCAAGATTTGTTGTTGGAGGCCCCTTGGCTGACTGCGGGTTGACCGGCCGCAAAATCATTCAGGATACTTACGGAGGCATGGGAAATCACGGGGGAGGGGCCTTTTCCGGCAAAGACCCATCCAAGGTAGATCGCTCTGCCGCCTACATGGCCAGATATATTGCCAAAAACATTGTTGCTGCTGAGATTGCCGAGCGCTGCGAGGTCCAACTTGCTTATGCAATAGGAGTAGCTGAACCCGTCTCCATTATGGTCACTTCGTGGGGCACGGGGCAGGTAACGGACGATGTTTTGTCCCGGGCTGTCAGGGATGTTTTTGATCTGCGGCCCTATCACATCATCAACCGTCTAAACCTGCTGCGGCCCATTTACAGCAACACCTCCTGCTACGGGCACTTCGGGCGGGATCATCTGGACTTTACCTGGGAACAGACAGATGCCGTAGAAGATCTTAAAACCGCCTGCAGGATCTAAGAGGGTCTAAGGGGTATGGGGCACAATATCACCTCCAGGGTAAAGGAGTTTCTGTTGTCCAAATCCGTCATAGAACACAGGGAGCTTCCAAGCGACTTCGATCTTCTGGAAATGCCCCTGGAGGCTGTCCTGGCATACTGGCTATCAGTGGGCAAAGTAATGGAATCCAGGGATGTTTCGTTTCTGCAGCGGGAAAGGGATAATACCTCCGAGCCCTACATCAGGCATCTGCTCGGGCTTTTAGCCTCATCCCTTCCAGCTGAAAAACTGGAAAAATATGCCGGGGTAAAGAAAAAAACTATCATCGACGATCTGCAACGCAAGTTTGTGCTTATGTCTATTTCCGTTCTGGGCATGTCTACCAATGAAAACCCCCAAAAGGTCCTCATCAGAATAATTTCCAAGTTTTCCATTTCTCCGGTTTACGAAAAGGAAATTTTCGAGGCTGCGCAATCTGCCCTGGCCGGACTGGATAAGGATGAAGCTCACAAAAAAAGATTTTTAAACGTGGACCATCGCCTGAAGCTGGAGACTCTTATTCTCAACCTTATTATCCACAATATGCTTTCCAGACGTCTCGGGCGAAATGAATTAAAAGACTTTGTGCAATATGTACGCTCATTTTATTTTGCTGAAGGACTGTCCTATATTATTGACGGGTTTGATTATGATTTTGTCAAGTACAGGCTGAACCTTCAGAAAAAGGCCATCCTGGACCTTACTGAAACCAAGATGGACATGTCGCTGAATATGTGTTCCGGCATCAAATCAGGACTGTCCTACAATGATCTCAAGCTGATAGGCTCTTCATACTTGCTTTGACCGATACGGGCTTCGCCCTCAACCTTATGGAAGAAAGGAGATACTTGATTATCAGTATCTTTTTAGGCGCTTTCCTTAACAGGCGCTTAGCACAGATTTCAAACAAACATGTTGGTCGTTAAAAATCGGTTCCTGGTTCTTCGTTCCTGGTTACCTCATGTTCCCAGGCTCCAGCCTGGGAACGCTTAATTCTTGCGGCACCAACCGCTTTTTAAAAATGTGGCTGGAGCCACAAAAAAGCGATGTCCCCAGGCTGGAGCCTGGGAACAAGAAAAAATCCTTGCTTGCATGTTTATGGGGACAGACGCCCCGGCATTTATTTTTTATTGAACAAGAAACTGATCAGTGACTTATTCCTGAAACCCTGTTACAAAAAACAAGAAAAATTTGTGCCATGGCGGGGGTTCAGCGCTTGGCAGTGGGACTGTCCCCGCTAAGAACTAACCAGATCAAAGGCAACCAGTTTTGCTAATGAGAGATTTCAGTAACCAAAAAAATATTGTCGCGGGGA
>PWSL01000055.1 GCA_003563255.1 Desulfonatronospira sp.
ATCCAGCACTCACTTTTGGCAATGGAGAAATACCAGAAAAAATAGTATTCAAAAGTGAGTGCTGGATCATTAATGGACGCGGAGCGTCCGGAAGATGTTCCCACGCAGAGCGTGGGAACAATAAAGGAAATGATGCCCCGAAGGGGCCACTTTTTCCGTGCAGGGTCGCGGAAAAAGGGACCTCTGTCTTCTGTCATCTGTCAGGGCCGGATCTCTGCAGTAATTCGGGATCAGTCCTTTTTGTCCAGAATTTCCTGGATGTATTGTTCGGCATTTTTTACATCCAGCGGCTTTGAGAAATAGTAACCCTGTCCGAAATAGCAGTTGAAGCTTTGAAGCATCTGCATCTGCTCCTTTGTTTCAATCCCCTCGGCCACTGCCTTGATGCCAAGGCTTTGAGTCATGGCCAGGATGGCGCGGACCAGTGCCTGTCCACTCTGGCTTTCCATGGTGTTGATGAAGGAACGGTCAATCTTGAGGTTGTCGATTGGAAACTTCTGCAGGTAGTTTAGAGAAGAGTAACCTGTTCCGAAATCGTCAATGGAGAGCTTTAGACCCAGACCTTTGATTTTGTTCAGGGTTGTAATGGAGTCTTCGGCATCGTCCATGACTACGCTTTCGGTCAGCTCGAGGTTTATATTCCAGGGATTAATGCTGTTTCTAAGGATAGTGTTCTCCAGAAAATTCAACAGATTTTTATCCTTAAACTGCACCCCGGAAAGATTTATATTCATGGTGAAGTCAAGGCCCATTTGTCTCCACTTGAAAGCCTGTTTGCAGGCGGTATCCAGAATCCATTCCCCGAGTGGGGTGATGAGCTCAGTTTCTTCTGCAATGGGTATGAAAACATTTGGGGGAACCATGCCTTTATCCGGATGAATCCAGCGTATGAGGGCTTCAAAGCCGGATATAGTCATGTCCGAAAGGTTGTAGATTGGTTGATAATAAAGGACGAATTCCTTTTGCTGAATGGCTTTTCGCAGTTCTGTTTCCAACTGGAGCAAATTGGAAACCTGGGCGTGCATCTGAGGGTCAAAGACCACATAACTTCCCGGACCGATGGATTTAGCCCGATGCAGGGCAGTATCCGCATCTCTGAAAATCTCCTCCGGATCACTGTAGTCCTGGCTTGAAACCACAATGCCCATGGAGCAGGTAGTAAAGATTTCATTGCCGGCTATTTCAAAGGGTTCGGCAAACTGATCTTTGATTTTTTCAGCCCTTAATGCAGCCTCGGGCAGGTCTTCTGCTTCAATTAATAGTCCGAAGTCATCCCCTCCGAAATGAGCAACGGTATCTCTTTTTTTAACGCAGTTTTCCAGCCTTTTGGACATTAGAACAATTAGCTCATCTCCTTTCTGATGCCCCAGGCTGTCATTGACCAGCTTGAAACGGTCCAGGTCTATGAAAATGACCGCAAAAAAATATCCCTTGTCCTCTTGATAGGTCTGAATGGATTTTTTCAGCCTGTTTTTAAATAATTCGCTGTTGGGAAGACCGGTGAGGCGGCTGTAGAAAGTGCGCTGCCGCAGTTCTTCCTCCACCAGCCGCTTGTCTGTAAGGTCAAAAATGGATATAATGGAAGATTTCCATTCAGGGATAACCGCAATCTTGTGGTAAAGGTGCAGTTTTTTCTGGTCCCTGGTAATGCCTTTGATTTCAAATTCAGCAGACTCCAGTTCTGTGGTGGCTCCGCTACTGTCAAGGTATTTCTGAACCCGCCAGTGATCTTCAGGATGCACAAAATCCAGGAAGTGCATCTTTTCTTCCACCTCATCCCTGGAATATCCCATGAGATCGCAGAATTCCTTGTTGACCATGATCAGCTGTTTGCTGGAAGTATTCATAAGCAACATGGCACTTTTGGATGCTTCGAAAAGGGTCCTGTATTTTTTTTCGGATTCCTGAAGTTCCCAGGTTCGTTTTTCAACCAGGTGTTCCAGTTCCTGTGTGTATTTTTTGATCTCCTGGGTCTGCCTGCGAAGTGTAAGATGGATATTGATTCTGGAAAGTAGTTCGTTGCGGTCAAAGGGTTTGTCCACAAAATCCATGCCCCCGGCTTCCAGACCCTGGGCCTTAACCTTGGGATTGTTGACCGCTGAGATGAATATGACCGGGACTTCTCTGGTGTCCTCCCGATCCTTGAGTCGCCGGCACACTTCGATGCCGTCAATACCTTCCATCATGAGATCCAGCAGTACCAGGTCGGTTTGGGAGGAGGCAAGTTCAAGGGCCTGGTAGCCGTCCTCGGCTTCAAGTATATCGGCTCTGGAGGCAAGAAATTTGCGCAGCATGGATCTGTTGACGAACTCATCATCAACCACAAGTATTTTTGGTATTTTGTCTTCCATTACTAAAAATGTAATCAATGGTTAAATGTCATGTATCTGTTCAGCGCTTCTAACGCGGGCTATGCCCGCAACCCAGATTAGAAAAGAGTTTTTGGCCCACAGATCACACAGATGTACACCCCAGTAAAATGGGAAGAAATTTTACGGGGCAGGCAGATAAGAGAGGTTTTTTATGTGCATACCAGGATTACGCACCTGGTATGCACATGGTCTCCACCGCATCCGCGGTAGATACCGGGGAGTAATCTTCCCCCGCCCGAAGGGCTGATACCTTTTCCTTGCGGGTCTTGCCCC
>PWSL01000399.1 GCA_003563255.1 Desulfonatronospira sp.
CAGAGAGAATAACCCTGTCGTTTCCCAGCAATAATATCCCGGCCAGGGTCAGGCCGTTTTTGCCGGTTTCAGGGTCGGTCTGATATAGTTGAGCGCTTTTGATCAGCTCCATGTCATCCATGTTCAGCCAGGGGTGATCATTACGCCATACCCCGGCCAGTCGCCGACATTTGTCCATGAGATCCGACCGCAGATCATCCAGCCCGGCGTAAGGGTAAACCTTGTTTTCCGAATAGGTGGCCTGCTTGCGCTGGTAAAGCTCGGAAACCAGGATGGTGTTATCCGTAATGTCCAGATCACCATCTTCATTGCGGTCGTATATCCGTCCATTGCAGCGATGGACCTGTGAGCTTTCCGGGACATATACATGCAGGACAATCTGTTCCTGGACCTGGACTTCATCCACAGAAAGGTAAGCCGGTGGGTGTATCTTCTGCGGATTATTGATGGTGGTAACAAAATCCTTTTTGATCTGGGCTACGGCGCTGGGGTCTACGCCTGTGATCCGGCCTGAATCATCTACTCCCAGCAGCAATGTCCCACCATGCCTGTTCAAAAAGGCACAGATAGTCTGATAGACATCCTGGGTCAGCTTATCCCGGCTTTTCTTGAATTCAAGGTTCAAGCCTTCGCCGGATTGGAGCAGTTTAAATATGCGGGAGCGGGAAATGGCCATTTATAAGTTTCGCTTATTGTTTACAGTGCAGTTCTCTGGGATAAAAGCTCCTGAACATCATAGTTCAGACTGGCCACACCCCAGTCGGGTTCAGCATGAAAGGGCTTTTGCACATAATACGGCCCGTCAGCTGTATCGTCTTCATCCACAAAGACCACTGCCAGCCAGAACTTGTCCTCCTGGTTCAAGGCATACAGGATTTCGTTTCTGGTCACTGTGATTGTGTTTTGTCCTTTGGCCCGTCCTTTTACCTCGATATGCCTGTCCGGCTGGCCTTCCATGTATGCGGAAATATCCCAGCCGCACTTTTCAGCGGATACATCCCTGGTTGTATAGCCCCGGGCCTGCTCGTGCTCCATCACGGTCTGCATGGCTATGCTCTCTATACGGGCACGTCTGTGAGCATCATGGCTGAACAGGCTCGTATCTTCGCCTTTGCGCCCGGCCAGCAGCCCTGCAGGTATCACCAGCGCTGCTCCGACCACCACCGGGGAACTGGAGACGATACTTCTCTTGGCCATGAGTTCCTTGGTGCGCTGCTCTAAGCGGGCTCGAAGCTCTTCAGCCCTGCGCCTGGCATTCTCCGGCTGCATGCGGGGCTGCTTGCCGGCCTCCATGGCATCTTTCAAGTGGAAATAACGATCCTGCCAGTAGTCAATCTCCTTGGTCAGGCGCTCATGCACTGCATCCAGGACTTTTTTGACCTGACGCTCCCTTTGCTCCTTTATTTCCTGGTAATGCTCAGGCACCAGCTTTTCTGCTGCATAGTCCAGGGCCTGCTGTTCCAGGGTGTCGCAGAGCCATGACTCATTTAATATATCCTGAATCATGACCCGGTCGGAATCATCCATAGGTTCCATATCCAGGTGCGGTGCCCATCCTGCATTGGTCACGCGGCCCTGGGAATCAATCTGCACAAACTGAATACGCCTGGAGGCCACCTGGCGCTCGTCCTGGCCGTAGGTGCTCTCCCGGACTGAATGGTCCAGCATGACCAGCACCCTGGGTGTTTCTCCTTCATCTGAGGGGTCTATGAATACCGTGCCTTGTTTGAACTTGTTGGCGTGAGTCTCAATAATCAGGTCAGTCAAAGCCCCCATCAGCGGATGACCGGGGTGCACCAGGCTGGCCATGGGCTTGCCGTACACCCGCACCAGATGGCGTTCAAAACAGATGCGCTCGTAGCGTTTAAGTACAGGGTCCCGACCTCCAATAGCCCGGTCCCGTTCCCGGATCGCTCCTGGAACGTAGCGGATCTCGTACCTGCCTGCTTCACGCTGACGCAGCTCCCCCTGATAAACCTTGAAAGCCTCCATGAAGAAGCTGCGTACAAAATGAGGCTGCAGTTTTCTGGCTTCGGCCTTTTCTAACTCTTCCTTGACTGCATACAGGTGCTCCCTGGTCATGATTTCCTCGGCCAGGGCGCTTCGGTTCATTATCTGCCTCAAATGCTCTGTGTCCAGGACGCCTTCCACCTGCTTTCCCAGTCTGGAGCGCACCTCTGGGTCATCTCCGTAGCGGATGGCCTCGATAAGCATATCCTTCAAAGATTTGCCCTCAAACACTTCGCCCAGGATATCAAAGACTCTGCCTCCCAGGGCCTGTCTTTCATTGTCCAGCTTTTGAAACAGGCGGTAAAAAACGTCTCCTTCCCGGGTATCCAAGGCCACCATATTCCAGAGGTGACAGATCTCGGTCTGCCCGATTCGGTGGATGCGGCCAAAGCGCTGTTCCAGCCGGTTGGGGTTCCAGGGCAGGTCATAGTTGACCATGAGGCTGGCGTTTTGCAGATTTACGCCTTCCCCTGCTGCATCTGTGGCCACCAAAATGAGGGCTCCGGGGTCAAAACGGAATTTTTCCTGAGTCTTGCGGCGCTCATCCCGACCCATGCCGCCGTGGATGGTCAGCACAGCTCCGGGGTCACCAAACAGGTCGGATATGCGGTCTTTTAGATACCTCAGGGTA
>PWSL01000431.1 GCA_003563255.1 Desulfonatronospira sp.
CAGTCCGAGTTTGCGGGCTTTTTTATTCAGGGTCTCCACCTGGTTGCCGCTGACCCGGCCCAGGAGTTCCGGGTGATTATGGGCCTTGCCGGCAGGGCGGTACTGGCCCATGATGTTTAAAAAGGTATCCATGCTCAGGTTTTCTGCAAAAAACTGCAGCCATTCATCCGAGCCAGCCAGGTTGTCCGGCATGACCAGATGCCGGATCATCAGTCCCCTCCGGGCGATGCCCTGATCGTCAGTTTCAAGTCCTCCCACCTGTCGGTGCATCTCCAGGATGGCCTCTTTTGCTTTCCGGGGATAGTCCGGGGCGTCTGCGTATTTGCGGGCCTGTTCGCTGTAAAAAAACTTGGAGTCCGCCAGATATATGTCCACGATGCCGTCCAGAAGCTTTAGGGTATGCACTTCGTCGTAGGAACTGGTGTTATATACTAAGGGAATATTCAGCCCGTCACCAGCGGCCAGTTCCAGGGCCTGCAGGACCTGGAGGACCACATGGGAAGGAGTGACCAGGTTGATGTTGTGCGCTCCCTGTTTCTGCAGCTGCATGAAGATCCAGGCCAGCTGATTGGGGTGTACTTCCTGGTGGGTGCTCTGGTTGTCGCTTATGTCGTAGTTTTGACAAAAGACGCAGCCCAGGTTGCAGTGGCCGAAAAAAACTGTTCCGGAACCGCGCTCGCCCACCAGGGGCTCTTCTTCGCCGTAATGCAGATTGAACGCGGCCACCTGAGCCAGAGGGCCTGTGCGGCAAAACCCCAGTTCCCCCTCCAGCCTGTTCACCCCGCAGTTGCGCGGGCAAAGGCAGCATTTGGCGGACAACTGCCCGGCCTTTTCAATTCTGCGCCGTAGTTCACCTGTTTCCAATGCCTGTATGTAACCTGGCTGCATGATTGTCCTCCGTAATTCAAAAATATGCAATGTTGCTTAACTGTAACCATTTAAGGGAGTTCCGGAACCGGCCCCTGGCCTGGTGCCAGTAATCACTACCGAGGACCCCCTGAATGGTTACGCTGAACTCTGTATGTATGTATCTGTTTAGCACTTTTAAGGAAAGCAGGGGACAGGCACCCCCGCACTTATTTTTCAGTAATGATCTTCACATCAGCTAAAAATTAGTGCGGGGAGAGCCAGTCCCCGTGCCACATCCAAAGCGCTAAACAGATACACGATGTGACTGCAAAAAGTCATTTTTGCAGTCACAGACGTCAGAGATCAGAAGTCAGAAGTCAGTAAAATCAGAGAGTTATGTATATTGTTGATTTGTGAATTTTTCATTCCCCGACTTTTTGCAGGTGCATCATACACAGAATATATGAAAAAAGGTGCCAGGGAAGCCAGTTCACCTTCGGTCTGTATGCCTCTTCTCTCTCCGAGCTGTATGCTCTCCGAGCAGGAAGCCCGACCCGTAGACACCGGCTATACGACCAGAAGGTGGATCAGGAATCCATGCGACTTGCAAAGTGCTAAACAAATAACAGTCATTTATGTTCAATCCTGCCGATGTATAATATACTCATGACCCATGGATTGTATTCCAATATTTTTTTTTCAGCCAACGCAGCCCTATATAGAGCATAGTGAACATAATCAGTGCAATAAAAAACATCCTGGGATCGAGTTCAATTACAGAATTTCCAAGAATAATGAAAGGGATTCCCTGAGGAGCCTGGACAATGCTGTTCATAAATACGCAATAACTGAAGGGTACTCCGGCCAGGGGCAGGAGATAATTTTTCAAGGCATAGGGTAATCCTGGAATCGCATAAAACAGGAAGCTGAAAATGGCAGTGCTGTGTTCAGGTACACTGGGGACATGGTATCCTCTTTTTTCGCTGATTCTCTTGATGGTTTTTCTCAGTTTTCCGGATAAATAGTAACCAAGCATCGCATGCACGGGCAGGACCAGAAGCCACAGCAAAACGGCAAAAGGTATCCCGAACTTGATTCCGGACATGACCAAAAAAACGCTTATAGGGAAACCTGCAGCAGGGAGAGTGATCATCAAGGCAATGAATAAAACCGGAGACATACTCTGCTGAATGTATGAGAATTCATTTTGCAGGATGTTGTATTCGATGCCGGGGTATACACCGGCAGCGAACAATGCGATAACCAGAAAAAGCAATAAAATAAATAATACTGCAAAGCGGGCTCTGCCCGCAACCCAATTAAAAGAGTTATACCTGTCCAAAAATGGGTCGGTCCCCTCGACAATACTTTTTTGGTTTCGGCAATCTTTCATTTGCAATACCGGTTGCCATTGACGTATCTGTTAAGCGCTTTGGATGTGGCATGGGGACTGGCTCTCCCCTGCTTTCCTAAAAGCGCTAAACAGATACCTGTAGTGTAGCCATTCAGGGGGTGCCGGAATCACGCCTCTGGCGTGACTGGGGACAGTCCCCGCGATATCTTTCCTGCACAATATAATATGACAAACGCTTAGTTGTGTGAACCTGCACAGATAGTACATAGCGGGGACAGTCCCCGGGCCTGGTGCCAGCAATCAATACCGAGGACCCCCTGAATGGTTACCCTGTAGTGTAATTTTTAAGTCTTTGTTTTTAGCAGTTTTCATGCCTGGTGTCATGAAAGTGTAGCTACTCTGGATATAATCTAGGCGCTTATTGGAAATTTCAAAC
>PWSL01000530.1 GCA_003563255.1 Desulfonatronospira sp.
AATCCTGTCAAAAAACTCTTCTCTTTATTGTTGCGGGCTAAGCATCACTATGGCGGTATATCAGTATTTTTCTAATCCCTTATAGCACTTGATAAGAATTTCAACCGCTCTTCGCGGTTAAAATAAATTTTGGGGTTAAGTGTGGGCAACTGTCAGGTGAGAGGATGCGTGAAATTAGGGCTCGCACCTGTCGCAGCCATGACGAACCAGCTCTTCAAAATAGGCAATTGTCTTTTTTAGTCCTTCCTGCAATGCAATTTTAGGCTCCCATCCGAATTTCTCTTTGGCCAGGCTGATGTCAGGGCGTCTTTTCTGCGGATCGTCAACAGGTAACGGAAGATAGGTAAGTTTTGAGCTGCTGCCTGTCAGGTCAAGCACGGTTTCGGCAAGTTCTTTGACGGTAAATTCCCCTGGATTACCTAAGTTTACAGGGCCTTGAAACCCATGATCATTGTTCATGAACTTTAAGAAACCATCGACCAGATCGTCAACAAAGCAGAAGGATCTGGTCTGCAAACCGTCTCCATAAAGGGTGATAGGTTCATTTCTCAGGGCCTGAATAATGAAGTTGGAAACCACCCGGCCGTCAGCAGGATGCATTCTGGGGCCATAGGTATTAAATATTCTGCCCACCCTGATATCTAAACCATGCTTGCGGTGATAATCAAAATACAGGGTCTCGGCGCAGCGTTTGCCCTCATCGTAGCAGGAGCGTGGGCCAATGGGATTTACATTACCTGTATAGCTTTCCACCTGGGGATGAATTTCCGGATCACCGTAAACCTCGCTGGTGGAAGCCTGAAAAATTTCTGGGCTACTATCTTTTTCTGGCGGGCATTGACATTTTCAATGGCTTCAAGGAGTTCCGGAGTATATGCGCTTTTTCTGGCAGTGCTGATGAGTGCCTTGACATCTTTGGGAAAGCAGGAGCCGCCATAACCTGCTCCCGGGTAAATGAACTGGTATCCTATGCGCCTGTCAGAGCCTACGCCCTGTCTGACGCAGGCCACGTCTGCACCAACCCTTTCACAAATATTAGCAATTTCGTTTATAAAAGAAATCTTGGCTGCCAGCATGCAGTTAGAAGCATATTTGGTCATTTCAGAACTGCGCACATCCATGAAAATCAATTTGTCTTGCATCAGGGAAAACCCAGAGTACAGCTCCTTCATTTTCATTGCTGCCTTTTCTGATGATGTGCCTACAACGATTCTGTCCGGCTTTAAAAAGTCATTAAGAGCGTCCCCTTCTTTAAGAAATTCGGGGTTGGATACAACATCAAAGTCGCACTGCACATTTCTTTTCTTCAGCCTGGACTCAATGATTTCCCTGACCCGATCAGCAGTGCCCACAGGTACAGTGGATTTGTTGACTACTATGGTGTATTTTGTAATCAAATCGCCAACAGTTTCAGCTGCCTTATAAACAGCAGATAAGTCTGACGACCCATCCTGCCCCGGGGGTGTGCCCACGCAGATGAAAACGATTTCTGAATCCGATACTGCCTGTCTGACATCAACAGTAAACTTGAGCCGGCCGTTTTTCAGATTACGAACCATAATTTCTTCAAGTCCGGGTTCATAGATTGTAACCTTTCCTGAAGACAGTGCGTCAACCTGTTCCTGGCGACGCCCCACGCATCTGACATTATTTCCCATTTCTGAAAAAACGACTGCGGTTACAAGCCCCACATACCCCGGACCAATTACGGATATTTCCATTCCTTCCTCCTGGGTGTCATATATTTACCTTCTGATTAAAAGAGACAAGTCCCGCCTTTGGCGAACAGTCAATAATCAGACTGAATTCATGCAGAAGATCCACAATCCCTGTCTATGTGGCCGTGTTGTCTTTATGGACACCCCGGCCACATAGATAGGGAACGGAAAACATTGGCTGACAAAATCAGTCAACTGTAATGCATGGCATTACAACTAACTGAGGTTGACACCATCTTGCGGCAGAATTTGCTTAAGGCATCAAAATCGTTGTTGATGGTGCCATAAGCCCTTGCAGGCTCGCGGCTACCACCATCAGCAATGGCGATTGTGATTGAGTATTGATGGACATCCATCCCAATAAATTTTACAGTGTTCATGACCTGCCTCCTTGGTTGTGGCTCTGTGTTAAGATCGTTATTGTTGAAAGTAACAACTTATCATAACCCATGTTTACAAGGAAGGCAGGTCTTTTTTGTGAGGTGCCCCGATTGTACGATCAAGGCACTTAGCAGAGCTGATGCATGGGTGAGAATGGGCCGAAATGCTCGTCGGAACCCGTGCATCAGCTCTGCGGTCTACGCGAAACCAAGTTTCCAGCCTGAGTAGGTGTCAATCATTATGTCTGTGATGAAGAGCCTATGTGCTCAAGTTATGATTAGCCCAGTTTTCAACCTTTAATGATTTAATTTTTAGTGACTTACTCCTGAAACCCTGTCACAAAAAACAAGAAAAATTTGAGCCATGACGGGGGTTCAGCACTTGGCACTGGGACTCTTTCATTTTTGGACACTAAGCTTAGGTGCTCCCCCGCCGCGCAAGCGGCTGATGCCTTTTCCTTGCGGGTTCTTATTCCCGCAAGGAAAAAACATGCTTCTTCAATCTCTTTTATCTGTGTCAATCTGTGTG
>PWSL01000025.1 GCA_003563255.1 Desulfonatronospira sp.
GCAGAATTAAAACGCATCGCCGCCTACGTGGAAAACGCCATGACCAACGGCACCAACAAGCGCCTGGTAATTACCAGCCCTAATAAAGGAGAAGGTAAAACCATGCTTGCAGCCGGTCTGGCGGTACAGGCCGCCGGTACCTTCAGCTTCAAGGTCCTGGCAGTGGACCTGCACTGGCGTGCCCCCAGCCTGCACACATACTTTCAGAAGGAGCAGAACTTTGATGACTCCCAGGCCGGTAGTGCTGAACAGGTCCTTGGTTTTGTTCAGGAAACCGGGATAAGCGGACTGGATCTGCTGGCCGCCCCCAGAGAAACAAGGGCCGATAGAACTGAACTGGGCCTGAAACTCAGCCGGGAGGTTCTGGATAAGGCAATATCTCATTATGACCGCATTGTGGTGGATACCGGAGCCCTTTTTCCTCCCAACCGGTTCATGCTGGACCCCATGAATTATGCCCGCGATGCCGACGGGTCCATCATGGTCATCCTGGGCGGGGTCACCCCCAGGGAATCGGCCAAACGGGCCTCTTTGATGTTCAGCAATTCAGGTGCCCGGCTCATAGGCGTAGTAATGAATCAATGGCAAAACCCCCTGAAATAGTCTTCACCTGCTGCAACCATGCGCTCAGAATAAAAGGAGTGATCCCATGATATTTTTCTTCAAACTGTTTCTTACCATGGTCAAGGCCCGGAAAAAATACCTTTACCTGGCCCTGCTGCCCCCCCTGGTCTTTCTATTGCTTGCAGTCTTTTTCCCCCATTCTTACCGCATCCACCAGGACATAACAGCCGCGGACCACACCCTCCTGTCTCCCGGGCCCAACCCCATGGATATGGTTACCGTGGAGTCGGTTCTGCACAACCCCCAGTCCTTTTTCACTGACAACCAGGTCCTCATGGACCTCCGGGAAAACCTGCTCACCGGCGATGCAGTTGAACGGCCCGAGTGGGCCCAATGGCTGCCCTCCCGGTTTGCCGTGCATATCAAAAGAACCGTTCTGCAGGACATGTCCTTGGAATCCACCGGTGAAAACAAGCTGACCATGTCTTACCAGGGCCGGGACAGGGAACTGGGCGAGGCCCTGGTGAATTTTTATTCCCAGAGGCTGGTCTGGGCCGGTGAAAGAGCTCAGCGCAGAGCACTCACCAGGCCCGGGGCTGATCAGGCGGACGGGACCGGTCCGGCTGTAGCCCTGGAAGGCGGACCTTCCGTAGAAACAAGCCGGACTCTTCTCACCTGGGACAGGCTTACAACCGCCTTCTGGGTGCTGCTGGTTTCACTTCTGGCAGCCCTGGCCTTCATTTGGTTCAAAGAAAGCACCCGGCCGAAGCTGTACTCCGAAAGACAGGCCGCCAGGTATCTGGGCGTACCTGTTCTGGGGTCCATACCCGATATGGATCGCCTGGCCCGTTTTCAATAATGATACAGGCATCCCCGAACATATTTTTTTGGCATAAAGACTGCAGATATTTAATTAATGACTTACTAAAGCGGGCTACGCCCGCAACCCAATTTTTCTCACGCAAAGGCGCGAAGTACGCAAAGTTTAAGAGGCGAAGCAGAGGTATCCTGTCTTCCTTGGCGTCCTTTGCGCCTTTGCGTGAGGATATGTTTTTGGATTGCGGGCAAAGCCCGCGTTAGTCACAAAGCGCCTAACTCATTGATTTTACCGACTACCGACGCACAGTCGCACATACAACAGACGCAACCCAAGCAAACACATGAAAACAATCTCTCAAATCCCCCCCATCGCAGCAGCGGCCGCAGTATTGATGGTTTTCTGGTTCGCCGTATATTTCCCACACTTTTCGGTCCTTTTAGGCCATTGGAACCGGGAGGACTACAGCCATTGCTACCTGGTTGTTCCGGTATTTTTGTATATCCTGTGGATATCCCGTGAAAAAATCAAATCCTGCATGGGAGGCTCTGGACTGCCCGGTATCCTGGTCCTGGTCCTGGCCATGGCGGTCTTCATCATGGGCCGCCTGGGCTCTCTGGAGACCTTCGTCTACATCTCCATGTGGATGTCCCTGGCCGGCATGGCCCTTCTTTTATTAGGGCACAGATCTATACGGACCCTGATGTTTCCTTTTCTAATCCTGGTTTTTGCCATTCCCCTGCCCCCCTTCTTGAACAACATGCTCAGCTTCAGGCTCAAGCTGTGGTCCTCGGCCCTGGCTGAAAAGACCCTGCAGGCCTTATCCATCCCGGTTTACCGCGAAGGCAACGTCATCGACCTGGGCATAACCCAGCTGCAGGTGGTCGATGCCTGCAGCGGCCTGAGATACCTTTTCCCCACCATGCTCATGGCCCTGTTAATCGGGCGCTTTTTTCTGCGCAAAAACTGGTCCAGGACAATACTGTTCGTCATCAGCCCCCTTCTGACCCTGCTCTCCAATGCCCTGCGCATAGCTGTAACCGGAGTCCTGGTCCGTTATTTCAATCCGGAACTGGCCGAAGGGTTCTTTCATGACTTTTCCGGCTGGCTGGTTTACATGTTCACCCTGCTGTTTCTGGGGGGCCTGACCCTGCTGCTGCGCCGGGTGGAGAACAGGATGGACCGGGATAAACCCCGGGAAAGCACCTCCGGTGTCACCGCCGCAGCTGCAGCCGGACCCGGATA
>PWSL01000161.1 GCA_003563255.1 Desulfonatronospira sp.
GGGAACACAGCTCTTCAGCGGCTTCCGCCGCATCCGAAGAAAAAACAAGAAGCGGCTGGAGCCGCAAGAATAAGACGTCCCCAGGCTGGAGCCTGTGAACGAGGGGACAAAGCCAGCGTTAGAATACCGAGAGCCCTTTGTGCTCACAAGAAGGTCTATGGGAGTTAACTTGAAGCTCATTGCATCGCTATGGCGTTATATCTGTATTTTTCTAATCCCTAAGCAAATATGCCAGAGCCAACAGAAGCCTTGCTCATGAAACCATAACCTTCGGTTCTGCGGGTTTTGTGGAAAGGATGCAGGACCGCCTTGGAGTAAAAGCCAGGCATAGACTTATTGATAAAGAAAGTAATGCCGTGTATGCCTTGCAGGAGTCGCCTGCTGATTACCGTCCAGGTTTTGACGGAAAAATGTTTACCTGATTCATTTGTAACTTCCGCACTTTCCGCCAGGTTCTGGACACAAAACTGACCTGGACCTTTCAATTAAAATAGATTGGCGATCTGGTGCGCAAGGGCGAGGGAAACCATCATCGGGGACGCCTGGCAGATTGATCGCGGGTATGATGGTTTTTTTGGTAAGGTGAAGAGCTTGGGGGGGGTGAGGGTAATTTTGGCGAACAGTAACTCAAAACATCCCTTCCTGCCCGTGCCACATATGATTCATTTTTAGAATTTTACAACAGGGTGACGAATCAGAAAAAAAATCATAAACTCACTGGAAGCTCAACACAGACTCCGTGATCCTGTGTATGGGGTATAATCAAGGACAGCTCATGAATGATCAGTATAAACTGAGGCGCTTATTTATCAAGGGGTTCAAATCCTTTGATTCAGCAGGGCAAAACATAGAATTTGGAGATATTAATGTCTGCATTGGCCCCAACGCTGCTGGCAAGAGCAACCTGGTCTCATTCTTCCGGATGCTCAACTTCATGACCACAGGCACATTGCAGCAATTTATCGGTGAACAGGGATATTCCGACTCAATCCTCCATTTTGGATCAGCCATTACCCCGGTCATGGAGGCTGAGTTATTTTTTGCCAGGGATGATGGAGAGTATAATAAATACGAGATCACCCTTGTCCATGCCAGCGGTGGCAAGCTTATTTTTACAAGGGAAATAGCTTGCTGGTCTGGTACAACCAGGGATAACCCACTTATAGTTGACCTCAAGTCTGGCCATGACGAATCCGCCCTGATCCAGGATGCTGACACAGGCCCAACCAGCCGCTTTGTTCTTGATCTGCTTAGAAAATGCCAGGTGTTTCAGTTTCATGACACCTCAAGCACGGCTAAGATCAGAAATCCAGGATATATAAACGACAATCGTTATCTGCGGGGTAATGCCGGTAATCTGGCTGCCTTCTTATACGCCATGAACGCTAAAGAGGAGACCAGGCCTTATTACAAGCGCATTTTGCAACATATCAGAGAAGTAATCCCCGGATTTGGTGACTTCGAACTCCAGCCCACCGCACTGAACAGTGAATACATTAAGCTGGACTGGATGGAAAAGGGATCATCCTACCGCTTCGGTCCGCATCAGCTTTCCGACGGCAGCCTGCGCTTCATGGCCATGACCGCACTTATGCTGCAACCGCCGCAAACTCTGCCCGGCCTGATCATCCTGGATGAACCGGAACTCGGTCTGCACCCGGCTGCCTTGTCCTCTCTGGCTGGAATGGTCAAAAACGCGGCCCGGAAAAGCCAGATCATTTTGGCCACACAATCCCCAAGGCTTGTGGATGAATTTGAGGCAGCTGAAATCATGGTCCTGGAACGTCAAGAACAAACCCGGGCCACCCAGGTGCACAGGCTGGATGAGTCCTCCCTGAAAAACTGGCTTGAAAGGTATACCTTGTCCGAGTTATGGGAGAAGAATGTCCTGGGAGGCAAGCCTTGAGCGGGCTCATCCGGTTGCACATCACAGCCGAAGGACAGACAGAGGAGAGATTTGTCCGCAGGATCCTTCAGCCCCACCTGGCCTTGAAAAATGTTTTTGTGGACGCCAGCTCTGTTACGACCAGTAAGGATAAAAAGGCAGGGCATACATACCGGGGCGGGCTAATAAGCTACGAAAAAGCAAAAAAAGATATCATGGATTGGATCAGGCAGGACAACAACCCGGAGAGCCATTCTTCCACCATGTTTGATTTGTATGCCCTGCCGGATGATTTTCCGGGCGTCCAAGAGGCAGCACGAATCAATGATGCATATGAAAGAGTGACATTTCTTGAGCAAAGCCTGGCCGAAGACATAGATCATCCAAGGTTCACTGCCTATATACAACTCTTCGAGTTCGAAGCTCTGCTTTTTTCAGACCTGGACAAGTTTTCTCTGGAATACCTGGAGCATGCAAAGGCTATTGAACAGTTGAAACAGATCCTGCAATCATTCCAAAATAATCCCGAAATGATTGACGATGGACCGAACACGGCACCGTCTAAAAGGATATTGACGAGTATTCCAGAGTATTCCAAAGCCGGGTCCGGTGTGATCATTGCGGTGATGATCGGTCTTGACCAAATGAGATCCATGTGCAGACATTTCAATGACTGGATTTGTCTACTGGAAGGGTTGGGGGAATAATGACGAAGCACAATAACTGCTGAAGGTATCAAGAAAATCGCTATATTGGACAGGCTCCTGGGCAATCGGATGCTGACTCCGGAGTCCATCCTGTTTATTGACGAACCCGAAGCTGCCCTGCATCCCGCGGCGATCATCAAATTTCTGGATATGCTGGCCCTGCTTGCCGTCCAGGGCGTACAGATCTTAATGGCCACTCACTCTTACTTTGTGCTCAAGAAACTCCAGATCCTGACCGTGCAAAATGATATGTCCTACATTCAGCACCCTTTCGTTTGCCTGAAAGGTAATTTTTTTATCTCACCACATTTTTTCTGCTTCTTGGTACAGCCTGCATCCTGTTTTACCCCGTAGATACTTGCTTGAAAGCATTTTTATTTTAGTATAAAATAAATCATGGACTCTTATTTCAGATTAGTCTTTCTCACGACCGTGACCGCCGCATAGGGCCCTCCGGCCGTATAATCGAATCCTGGAGCTTCAGTCTGGAGTACCAAAACCCCCAATAACTTTTGACTATTTCGTAATACTCTGAGCATACAGATATTGATTATGGTAATAACTCAATGACCAATGGACATAATCTGCTGATGCAGATAAAATCAAATAATCTTTGACCGCTTACCAGGAAAAATATTTTCCTAATGCTTACCATGTGCTTACCAGACAAAAAAAGGGCTTACGAGAAAAACCCGTAAGCCCTTGAAATTTATGGTGCCGAGGGACGGAATCGAACCGCCCACACGGGGATTTTCAGTCCCCTGCTCTACCGACTGAGCTACCTCGGCAATGTCTCGTTAAGAGATAATCTTATATCTGAGGCTGTTTATTTTGGCAAGTCTTTTTTGACTAAATTTCAAATTTACTTTTTCGCCTGTTCAAGTTACTTTTACATCAAGTCGCGTTCAAGGTCAAGGTACGGCCTGTTCAAGGCGTGGGCTTGCAGGTCGTGTTTTTTGAATAACCATTATTGATAAGGAGAGTGCAATGGTTTCCATAATCTGGCTCGGGTTATGTTATCTACTGGGTTCTTTGCCTTTCGGCGTCCTCATAGCCACCAATTTCTGCCGTGTAGATCCTCGAGAGCAGGGCAGTCAAAACATCGGCGCCACCAATGTGGCCAGACTCTGCGGCTTTCGGTACGGGATTGTTGTTCTGGTCCTTGACCTGCTCAAGGGGTTCGTTCCCGTATGGATCGCCATGCAGTTTTCCACCTCTGCCGTTTTTATTTCACTTACAGCTCTGGCGGTCATAATCGGGCATATGTATTCGGTCTTTTTGTACGGCAAGGGAGGAAAGGGTGTCGCGACAACTGTGGGTGTGTTTTTAGCCCTCTCCACGGTGGTGACGGCCTGGGCCGTGGGCATTTGTCTGGCCATTGTGTACCTGACCGGATACGTCGCCCTGGGCTCGCTGGCCCTGGTGACTGCAGCCCCGGTACTCTTTCTGCTGACAGGCAACTTCGGCTATATCCTGGTTTCCCTGATTATTATGGCCCTTGTATTCTGGAGGCATGAGGAAAACATCCACAGGGTGCTGACCGGACAGGAGAATACCTGGCGCTGTCGATCCTCTGAGTCAGTTGTCAGCTAGATAGTTTCCACAGGGAAAAGAACCGCTTCCGGATGAAAACTAGATATCATCGTAACAGTTTAGCCCTTTTTAAGGAAAGCAGAGGACAGGCAACCCAGCCCTTGTATTCTATTGATGTAAGAAAACAGGCTTAGAAAACAAGGGCTGGAAGAGCCAGTCCCCATGCCACATGCAAATGGCTAAACTGTTACCTATCGTCTTTTTTTGTTACAAAAGGCATAAATGTTAAAATAAGGGCTGTCCACAGGATGGGGTCGGCCCTTAATACAGTAGAGTATCACTTTTTTCATTTTTTATTATCATGCCTTCCAGGGCCGGCACCAACGGTTCCAGGGTTTTTTCCTCCAGGGCGGAGACAGTTATTGCATCCCTGAAGACGTTCTGGAGAATCTGTTTTTTTTCATCCTGCACCATGTCCCACTTGTTCAAAACCATAAGCTGAGGCTTATTCTGGAGTCCAAGCAATATAAGCAGTTCCTGTACTGCATTCACCTGTTCCTCTACCTCCGGGTGAGATGCGTCCGCCACATGCACCAGTACTCTGGCCAGGGAGAGTTCTTCCAGGGTGGCCATGAAAGCCTCCCTCAAATCGTCAGGTAAATCCTTAATAAAACCCACAGTGTCAGTTAGGACTATTTCCTTTTCGTCCGGGAAACGCAGTCTGCGGCTGGTGGGGTCCAGGGTGGCAAAGAGCTTGTCTTCAGCCAGGATGCTGCTTCGTGTCAGGGTATTCAGGAGAGTGGACTTGCCGGCATTGGTATAGCCCACCAGGGAAACCACTGGGATATCAGTTTCAACTCTTTTGGACCGGATGTTCTGGCGGTGCCTGCGCAGCTTTTGCAGTTCATTCTTTATCCTGGATATGCGGTCCCTGATTTTACGCCTGTCAAGCTCCAGCTTGGTTTCCCCGGGACCTCTGCCCCCAATGCCGCCTGTGAGACGGCTCAGGGCCCTGTCCTGCTTGATCAGTCTTGGCAGGGTATACTTTAACTGGGCCATTTCAACCTGTAGTTTGCCCGCCCTGGAGGTGGCCCGCTGGGCAAAAATGTCCAGGATGAGCTGGGTGCGGTCAATGACTTTTCTTTCGGTCAGGGAAGTGAGGTTTCGAAGCTGGGTAGGGCTGAGTTCCCGATCAAAGATAAGCACCGAGGCATTGGACTGCAGGGCCATGACCTCAAGTTCCGCCACTTTGCCTTTGCCCAGTATGGATTTGGGGTTGATTGAAGAAACCCTCTGAATCAAAGAATCCGCCACATTCAGCCCGGCAGTCCTGGCCAAAGATCCCAGTTCTTCAATGGACTTTTCCTGCTCCTTCCTGGAGCGGGTGTCTACACTTACCAGCAGGGCGTTTCCTTCAGCAGAAATGTCCTTGTGGACGTCACCATCCCTGCCGAGTTCTTTTTCAAGGGATTCCACACTGGCCTGGTGATTCACACCGCCTTTACTCCAGTCCACAGGGTCGTAAACCCGGTAGGGGTCTCTGTCGCGGTTTCGCGGCATGAGGTGAGCCCACTGGAATTGATTCGGAGCACCTTTATCATCTACAGTGAGAACTGAAATGGAGTCCAGGCGCAGGAATACCAGGTCCATGAGGTCTTCGCCAGTGAGACAGGCCCGGCCCAGATGGGTGTGCAGCAGCCTGACCCCGCGCAGTCTGCCGCTGCTTTCTCGCAGGCGGTCCATGGCAGGAATAAGTATCCCGTCCTGATGGCCCGCAATGACCATGCTTACATGTCCGCGACGGTCTATGAGCAGACCTATCTGCCTTTTTATCTGGTGAGTTAGGTTTGCAAGTTCCCTGGCCTGCTCCGTGGTAAAACCCGAAGAAGGGGGGAACCTGCGATAATAGAGCCTGGACAGAGCCTTTAGCTGGTGTGGTTTCAGGCCGGTGAGGTTGCCAAGAGGTTTTTGAGCTATAAAAAGACTCCGTCAGATAATCAAATTTTCTGGTTGAAATACCCGGAAATCACCTGGTCGTAACGGCTGGTCTTGGCGAATGTATAGGAAGCGGTCTTTATCCTGAACTCCAGGTCTATGCCCTTTTTCTTCTGCAGCATGTCCATGCAGGGCTGATAGAACTCCGGGTCGGGCAATACGCAGATGCTGGAGTGATTTTTGGCTGCCGCCCGCAAAAGTGTTGGGCCCCCGATATCTATCTGTTCTACAGCTTTTTCAATACCGGGATCATCCTGAATGGCACGTTCGAAAGCATACAGGTTGACGCAGACTATGTCTATGGGCTGAATGTTCATGCCAGCCAGAGTTTCAATGTGCTCAGGGTTGTCCTTGTCCGCCAGGATGCCTGCATGGATGAAGGGATGCAGGGTTTTGACTCTGCCGCCCAGTATTTCAGGAAAACCAGTGACGTCGCTTACTGAGGTCACAGGTACACCACTGTCCTTAAGAATCTTTTTAGTTCCGCCGGTGGAAATAATTTCCACTCCCCGGGCAGATAGAAAACTGCCCAGTTCTGAAATACCGGTCTTGTCGGTAACACTGACCAGGGCCCTTCTGACAGACAATAACTGCATAACCAGATCTCTCCTTTTGGGTAAATACTTATCACTACAGCGAAACTTATAAAACTTTTCAACCTGTCTAAATTGGGGACAGGCACTTTTGCCGGTTGCTAATCTGCAAATGCTTCAAAAATGCGGCGGCAAAAGAGCCAGTCCCCGTAGGTCAATAAATAAGTTTCGCTGTAGTGTTATGTAACTATTCAATAATCATTGAACACTACCACTACAGCGAAACTTAAAAAAACTGTATCTGTTTAGCGCTTTGCATGTGGCACTGGGACTGGCACTTTTGCCGGTAGCAAGATTGCAGTTGTTCAAAAAATACTGGCGGTAAAAGATCCAGCACCCGGGGGTCGATAATAAGTATCGCTGTAGTGGCATACTATTGTGCCAAAAAGGCTGCAAAAAGACAAGCCTTTTTAGAGCTAGCGCCGGCCATGCCCGCAACTAAAAATAAAGGAGTGCTCTTATCCAATTGGGACAGCCCCAGTACCAGGCGCTCAAGACCTGTCTTTGCTCGAAACATTTCTTGTTTTTTGTGACCCTAGTTAAACCCTGCTCCGCAGCACAGAACGCTTCAAGCGTTGCTTAACGGGGCAGGCAGGGTTTCAGGACTAAGTAACCAGGCTTTTTCCGCGACCCTGCGCGGAAAAAGAGACTGCCCACTGAATACACGGAATTTCACGGAATATGCGTTGCTTCACAACGCTTTAAAACTTCCGTGCCCTTCCGTGTGTTCCGTGGGCATAACCTCTTGGCTTTCTTTGAAAATGAAACAACATGTTGTTCCGAAACTTGTGCTAAGCGCCTAAAAAGCGTGGCAGGCGATATTTGCAGAAGACAGGGGCTCAGCGCCTGGAACTGGGACTGCCCACCGGATCTCGGTTTCATCTCCTGGAAAAACGGCTGTTGAGCCCTTCTTTGGACTCTGCTGACAGGCCTCTCCAAAGGTTGTAGCACAAGAGCAGAAGCACAAAACTAAAAGGCAAAGCTGCGGTAATAGCCATCTGCTGCAGAGCCAACAGACCGCCTGAAACCAGAAGTATGGCCGCTACGGATGACTGGGTCACACCCCAGACGATCTTCTTGCCCAGGCTGGGGTTAAGCGACCCCCTGGAAGTCATGATGCCCAGCACAAAAGTGGCTGAATCCGCAGAGGTGACGAAAAAAACCACCAGGAGCAGAATAGCTGCATTGGACAGGATCATGGCCCCAGGATAATGGTCGAAAACGGCAAAGAGTCCGGTGGAGACATCTTCCAGGACAGCTTGCCCCACTTCAGCCCCAGCCTCCATTTCCAGATATAGAGAGGATCCGCCGAACACGGCGAACCAGATAAAGGTGAGCAGGGTGGGTACCAGCAAGGCACCGCTGATAAATTCCCTGATGGTTCGGCCCCGGGAGATGCGGGCCACGAATATGCCCACGAAGGGCGACCAGGCAATCCACCAGGCCCAGTAGAATATGGTCCAGTCCTTGTACCACTCATGCCCCAGAAAAGGGTTCACGGTGAGGCTCATCTCCAGAACGTCGCTTAAGTAGCCACCCATGGTATCGGTGAAAACATTCATGATATAGGCCGTGGGTCCGAAAACCAGCATAAACACCACCAGCAGAAACGCCAGGAACATATTGGACTTGCTCAGGGTCTGTATCCCCTTGTCCAGCCCGACGGCAGCGGAAATCATAAACAGCATGGTGGTGATCAGGATAATTATCAGGGTACTGGTATCTGTGGCCGGAACTCCGTAGATATGTTCCAGGCCGCTGTTGATCTGAAGTGCCCCAAGGCCCAGGGAGGTGGCTATACCGAATATGGTGGCGAAAACAGCCAGAATATCTATCAGCTTCCCAGGCAGCCCGTAAATTCTATCCCCGAGCAGGGGGTAAAAGCATGAGCTGATAAGCGGAGGCATATCCCTGCGAAAGGAAAAGTAGGCTATGCTCATGCTCATAATAATGTATACCGCCCAGGGGTGCAGGCCCCAGTGAAAAAAGCTGTAGCGCATGGCAAAGGTGGCGGCGTGTCCGCTTTCCTTTTCAATATGTGCCGGGGGCTGCATGTAATGACTGATGGGTTCAGCCACCCCCCAGAAAATAAGCCCGATGCCCATGCCGGCGGCGAAAAGCATGCTGAACCACCCGAAATAAGTATACTCCGGCCTGTCCTCGTCCTTGCCCAGCTTGATTTTACCGTACTTGCTCAAGGCCAGGACAATGCTGAAAGCCAGAAAAAAGAAGGTCATCAGGAGGTAGGCCCAACCGAAATTGGCTATAATGCCGCCATGAATATATGTGGAAATACTGTCCAGAAGCTCATGGTCGAATATCCCCAGAAGCACAAAACCGGCTACAATTATTAGCGATGCTACGAAAACCGTATCCTTGAACATATAAGACCCGGCTGAAATTTTGGTTTGAACCAGCTGCAGCTGGTGTTTATCAGGTTTTGCCGAATATTTTCAGCAGTTAGCCGCCCCGGAGAACAGTCGCAAGCTCAGTCCCCCGTCAGGGGATCAGAAGGACAGAGCTGTTTACCCTGGAAACGACTCTGGCGCAGGTGGAACCCATTACATGCAGTGGAAAAGGCTCGTTGAGACGTCCAAGGATCACTGCGTCTGCCCGGGTTTCATCCACTACATCCAGGATATGGCCGGCCGGGGATCCGATCCTGGATAGTTGCCTGATCTTCCGGAAATATCCCGAGTATTGCTCTTTTAGTTTTTCCAGATTTTCATTGACGTTTTCCCGTCTTATCTGCTCAGAATACGGGTCAGCCGCCCTCTCCCCTACATGCAGAATGACCAGTTCCGGTACCAGTTCCCCAATGAAGTACACCAGTTGACAGCATTTTTCCGCGGCCTGCTGAAAATCCGTTGCAAACACAACCCGGTGCATTTGCTCCTCATGCCGTAAATCCGGTCTTTTCTTGTGCACCCAGACAGGGTTGTCCGCCAGGCGGACCACATCCTGAGTGGTGCTCCCCAGTAGAGAGCTGATTAAAAAATTTCTGCCACTTGCCGGAATATAAATAAGATCAGCCTTCTGTTCCCGGGCCGCCTTGGTGATCTCTACGGCCACATGCCCTTCTTCCACTTTATAGTGTACATTTATCCCGACTTCATTCAGGACACTCTTAAAATGCCTGAGCCTGGACTCGGCATGTTTGTGGCTGCCTAGTCCGGGAGTGAGTACATAAAACAACATCAGTTCTTCGGCCTTCATTTTGTATAAAAACGAAGCCCTTATTTTAATTTCTGCAATGGATTCGTTTAAATCCACTGGCTGCAGCACTTTTTTAAACATAAATCCTGGACCTCTAATATATTATCACTACAGCGAAACTTATTTATTGACCTCCGGGGACTGGCTCTTTTGCCGCCGAATTTTTGAAGCAGTATCTGTTTAGCGCTTTGCATGTGGCATGGGGACTGGCTCTTCCGGGACCCACTTGTCCCAAAAAATGAGATGTTTTA
>PWSL01000085.1 GCA_003563255.1 Desulfonatronospira sp.
ACCTCCACCGCGAAGCCAATGCTTATGATTCACGCCCTCCCTATATTATTGAGATGGCGAAAAACCGTCTCAAAGGCACGGCCAAACTCATCGGTTCAATGGTTGAGGCAAAACTGGCAGAGGAAGAAATCAGAAACATCAACCAGGAACTTCAGAAATCCAATGCCGACAAGGACAGGCTGTTTTCCTATGTGGCCCATGACCTCAAGTCGCCCATTGCTGGATTTCTGAGCCTGACTGAGGTTCTATCTACGGATATCAAGGATTTTTCCCTTCAAGAACTTGAACTCTTGGCCGGGGAAATGCACAAGAGTTCAGAGAACTTGTATGCTCTTCTGGAAGACCTCCTGCAATGGGCTAAAATGAAACAGGGCATACTGGCTTACACACCAGAAGCAGTCTGCCTGAACGATATCGTGAACGCTGGCATTTCTGTTGCCAAAAACGTGGCTGACCAAAAGAATATCGATCTCTGGGATAATGTCCCCAGAGGAATGAATCTATTTGCTGATCAGCAGATGGTTTATTCAATAATCCGCAATCTTCTTTTCAATGCCATTAAATTCACGCATCGGGGTGGAAACGTGTCCATCCATGCCCATCAGGAAGGTTCCATGGTCAGGGTTATGGTTCATGATGACGGGATGGGCATGGACCAGGCAACAGCGGCTGGATTGTTTGCTATCGATCAAAAAAGATCTGTCAAGGGTACTGAAGGTGAGAAAGGGACCGGCCTGGGACTTGTTTTGTGCAAGGAGTTTGTGGAAAAGCATGGAGGACGGATCTGGGTGGAAAGCGAGCCGGGCCAGGGGACAACTGTATCTTTTACAGTGCCCAGTGGAGCCGAAGATATTTGTTAAGATCAATCGATCTGGTATTTGGTATAAATTCTTAAGTCTGAATCAGAAACCTGCATGCATGCTCTTTGAACTGTATACTAACGGCTATCTTGGAGCAGTAGTCAGAAAGTGAGCTTGCAAGGAATACCATTCGCAAGGATCATTTGATGGGAGGCTGGGACTACCTATGGACCTGGCACGTAGGCTCGTATAGAGGCATCCCCAAACAATCATATTTCCAAACGGATAGGCAACAGCCCAAAGGGTGCTTAAGGATTTTGCTTGGAACCTTTTTAGTATACAATTCGATTTTGCTTTTGCTTGGGTTTTATGAGTTACAAAATTTTAAAATAGACGTAAATAATACACCACATTATAATTCCAGCCAAGGATATTGCATGTCAAAAAAAGCTCCCTCGATACCCGACAAAGGCTCACTCGAGCAACCTGTCTTTGAGAATCCTCAAGAAATTCTGATGAATGCCCCTGTGGGTATTTTTACCACCACGCCTGATGGGCGTTATTTATCCGTCAACAACACCCATGCCCTGATGCACGGTTATGATTCTCCCCGGCAGCTTATGGACTCCATTACAGACATAGCCACCCAGATCTATGCAGACCCTGCTGACCGGGATAAACTGAAAAGTATGCTGGAACAATACGGCGAGGTCACCAACTTTGAATGCCTGTTGCGGCACAGAAGCGGCAGCACCATCTGGGTGTCTCAGAATGTCAGTGTGTTAAAAGATGAAGACGGAAATATCACCGGCTACCAGGGATTTAACCAGGACATTACCGAGAAGAAGCGGGCCGAGCAGTCGCTGCGAGTATCGGAAGAACGTACCCGGCATTTGAATGCAGTTCTGCAGGCCTATAACCAGGTCACTGAAGTATTTTTCAATGTAAAAGATGTAACCTCGCTGCTGCAGGATGTCTGCCAGGCCTTGGTGTCCACCAGGGGCTATTACAATGCCTGGATCATACTTCTGGATGATGAACTGAATGTTACATATTGGGGCCAGGCAGGTCTTGATGATGGGTTCCCGAAATTTCTTGACGGGTTTCAATATGGAAACAAGCCTGCATGCGCTCTAAATGCATCATCTTCGCCAGGCTTGCAGGTTGTCATAGATCCAGGCACTGATTGCGAGGACTGCCCTTTGGCTGAAAGTTATGCAGGCAGAGCCAGCTTTTCCGTGCGCCTGGAAGTTGAGGGTTTTGTACTGGGTCTGCTGACTGTCTCAATACCCAAAGATCAGGCCGGGGATAGTGAAGAGCAAAAGCTGTTCACCAACCTGGCCGGGACCATAGCCCAGGGCATACAGAGGATCCGTCTGGAAGAGATCCGCCGCATTCAAAGAGTGCGTTTGAAGAACTATGAGCAGATCATTTCCAGGGTCAACGATCCCATGTCTCTGGTGGGCACAGATTACAGGTATATCATTGTTAATGATGCATATTTGCGGGTTTTCGGCAAATCACGGGATGAAATAGAAGGTAGTACAGTAGAACAACTACTTGGGAAAGATATTTTTCAAAACCATGTCAAGCACCACCTGGACAAGGCCCTGGCAGGTGAAGAGGTTGTCTATGAACTCGATTTTTATGACAGGGAAGGTTCACTGAGGCACGCACTGGTTAACTATTATCCGTTTCATGATCAGGGCGGCCAGCTTACCGGGGTTGTGGCCTCAGTCAAGGATATTACTGAGCTTAAGCTGGCCGAGGAAAAACTGCGAGATAGCGAGGAAAAACACCGCCGCCTGTTTGAAACCATGGC
>PWSL01000026.1 GCA_003563255.1 Desulfonatronospira sp.
CATTGCAGGTATGACCTCCTGTACAAATGCTTGACATTTCAACAGCCTTGAGATCCTGTACAAAACAGGCTATAATGTTTTTTCTGGTATCTGTTCACTTGAGATTTCAAATAGTTATACCTTAATTCATCTGGGCATTTGCAGTTGAGAACAATGCAATAAATCCAGGGTGTTGCACGAAAAATTTTGACTGTCCAGTCTCAGCGTTTTTTTGGAAAGCAGAGGACAGGCCGGTCCCAATGCCACATTCAGAGAACAGAACAGATACTTTTTCTGCGAAACATAAATTTTTATTGGGCCCAGGCCCCGGGGAGATTTTTTTCTATGCTTGAGCCAGGACAATTGGTAATGCTGGTCAGCCCGAAGGGCAAGCGTTACTTTAGAATATTGAATCCCGAAGAAATACTTAACACCAATGATGGTCAGCTTCAAATGCAAAAAGTCATGCATCGTGGATTCGGGAGCACGGTTTACACACACCTGGACAGGGAATATACCGTGCTGAAGCCTACACTGTACGACCTGATCAAGTCGGTCAAGCGTCGGACCCAGATCATATACCCCAAGGATATTGGATATATTATTGTCAAGCTGGGCATCGCTCCTGGTACCCGTGTTGTGGAGGCCGGGTGCGGGTCGGGGGCCCTGACCACCGCTCTGGCCTGGTTCGTGGGAGACAGGGGCATGGTGTATTCCTTTGAGCGCAGGGAGGATTTTGCTTCTCTTTGCCGTGAAAACCTGGAAAAAATCGGTCTGCAGTCCAGGGTGGAGATTATCAACTCCGACATCGAACATGGGTTCGGACCTGAGAACGTGGATGCTCTTTTTCTGGACGTCCGCACCCCCTGGGACTACCTTGATCATATTCCCAGAACACTTATTCCAGGAGGTCCGGTGGGTTTTCTTCTTCCCACCACGAATCAGGTCAGCAGCCTGTTGTCCGCCATGGAAAACGGTCCGTTCAGCTCAGTGGAAGTGCTGGAGATAATTGTCAGGCGATACAAGCCGGTGCCGGAAAGGCTGAGACCAGAAGACCGTATGGTTGCACATACTGGATACCTGATTTTTGCCAGGCTGGGTGCACCCGGCACTGAGCCCGATGAAAACCTGGAATTATGCTTAGCACTACAGCGAAACTTATGATTGACCTGCGGGGACTGGCTCTCCCCGCACTTATTTTTTCCAATAAAGCCAAGATTATTTTTAATAAAAATAAGTGCGGGGGTGCCTGTCCCCAATTGAGGCAGGCATAAAATTTTATAAGTTTCGCTGTAGTGTTAGAGCAGGAGAAGGAAGTATGTTGAACGGTGATGCAGAAATGCTGGATATACCGGCTATGCTGAAAATAAATCTTGACCGGGTCAGGGAGAAAATCCAGCTGGCTTTACAGACAAGTCCTGATCCCCGAAGAGTAGTTACACTGGTGGCGGTTTCCAAAAAGCAGCCCCTGGAAAGAATTCGCGCTTTGGCAGAGCTGGGGCAGGTACATTTCGGTGAAAATTATGTCCAGGAAGGCCTGGAGAAGATAAAATCCATAGAAATCACAGAGCTTAAATGGCATTTTATAGGCAAGCTGCAAAGCAACAAAGCCAAATATATTCCAGGACAGTTCTGCCTGGTGCACTCCATGGATTCCTTGAAACTGGCCCGGGCGTTGCAGAAAAAAGCTTCAAGCCTGAATATCGTTCAGCCTGTGCTCATTCAGGTCAATGCTGCAGGCGAGGCTCAGAAGTCGGGGCTGGATCCCGGGGATCTTGCCGGTTTTGTCCGTGAAGTTTCAGGGATGGAGCACCTGGATGTGCAGGGACTTATGCTCATGCCGCCTATGGTTGAAGATTCTGAAAAATCAAGGCCTTATTTTGCGCAGCTAAGAGAAATGCGGGACAGCACAGAGAAAAAAACGGGCATAAGCCTGCCGCATTTGTCCATGGGGATGTCCCAGGATTATGTGCAGGCAGTCGAAGAAGGGGCCACCCTGGTGCGGGTAGGAAGCCTTCTGCTTGGACCCAGGCCCGGATGTGCTGTCAATTTTGCAGGTCGGTAGACACCAAAGCGGGCCCTGCCCGCAAACCAGGCTGGCCCTGCCCCTGTCCCCAAAAAAACCAGATAACACCGTAGCAAGGGGTATGAAACGCTTTAATCCGGCAAAAGGAGTTGCACTTATGAACAAACCGTTCTGCTTTTCGGCTTACTATTCGAAAATTGGCAAACTGTAGGGCAACCCTCATGAATTCAGCATGGCAATTGCGCAAAGCGGCCTTCAAGAACTTGTCATAACCAGTCGTCATGCAGCCTTTGTTCATGATCTGCCGCTGCACCACAGGGACCCTTTTGACCGTATTCTAATGGCCCAGGCTATCTGTGAACCAATGCGTTTTTTGACGTCTGATAGAATGCTTGAGAGATATTCTGATCTGGTGTTAGCACTACAGCGAAACTTATTTATTTACCTCCGGGGACTGGCTCTCCCCGCACTTATTTTTTCCAATAAAATCAAGATCATTTTCAATAAAAATAAGTGCGGGGGTGCCTGTCCCCAATTGAGGCAGGCATAAAATTTTTATAAGTTTCGCTGTAGTGTTAGGGATTTGAAAAATACTGATATACCACAGCTA
>PWSL01000353.1 GCA_003563255.1 Desulfonatronospira sp.
CCCCAAAGGGGGTTTCACTGGGACGGATTTCACTGGGTGTGATCTGCCTGCCCCGTAAAATTTCTTCCCATTTTACTGGGGTGGGCTAAAAACTCTTTTCTTATCTGGGTTGCGGGCAAAGACCGCGTTAGTGTAAGATCGCCCGGAGTTATTGAGAAGTTACGATTATAGTCCCAGAATCAAAATGGCAAAAGCATTGTACCGAATAAATATACAGACTTTTGCGCTCAAAAACCTGCCCTTTTCTTTATAATGCTACCATTCAGGGGGTCCCCGGTGGTGATTACTGGCACCAGGCCGCTTCCGGCGCCCTCCCTGAATGGTTACGATGTTTATTCTCCGGCCCGGGAAGTTCCAGGACCGGAGTCCAGAGTTTCTCCAGACAAAACCTGGGAGTCCCTAATCCGAATCTGTTCCCCCGGATGCCTGATGAGCAGGTTTACTGGTGATCCACCGGCTGCATGTGTCTAAAATGCAAAGCATAAGGCTCGCCTGATTCTGCAAGGTCAAAATAAGCCAGACATTGCAGAAAAATGCCCGACTGAAATCAACCGGGATTTATCCCCCCTGATCGCGCTGCCCCAGCCACCTGCGTCCGCTGTAGGCCAGACGGTATTTCTGAAAGCGGCTGCTTGGTCTGGCGGGCATGGTCATTTCAATCAACCCTTCTGCCAGAGCGGGCTTGAGGTAGATCTCTCTGAACGACTTGCGGTCCCGGAGGTTCAGGGCCTTCTGTAAATCTTCCCGGCTCATTTCTCCGCGCAGCACCTCCAGAAGTCGTTTGACCTGGGGGGTCACCTGAGGGCTGACCTGGGGGGTATAAGTTTTCAAGGTCTGCATGATCATATTCAGCATAAACTCGACAAATGGTGCACAATCGGCCTGGTTCGTGCTTTCCTTAAACACCCGATAGTAGTCGGCCTGATGTTCCAGGATCATGCTTTCTACAGGGATATCTGCAAACAAAGGCTGCCAGCGGGCCAGGATAAGGCTTTGCCACAACCGGCCCATGCGGCCGTTGCCATCAGCAAAGGGGTGGATAAACTCAAATTCGTAGTGAAAAACTGCACCGGTAATAAGCGCATGCTCCCGGCTGGAAGCCAGCCAGTTGAAAAGCCTGCCCATCAACTCAGGGACGCGGCCCGGGGGAGGGGCTATATGGACAACACTCTGCCCACCCAGCACACCAGAGGCGCCGCTGCGGTATTTTCCGGGCTCATGAATCAGCCCCTGCATCAGCAGGCTATGGGCTTCAAGCAGATCCATCTCATATTCTGGCCGCCACTGATCAAAACGATCATACACTGCAATGGCGTTGCGTACTTCCTGGATCTCCCTGGGAGGAGCCACAACCCGTCTGCCTTCCAGAATAGCCGTGATCTGTTCCTGACTCAGCTCGTTGCCTTCAATGGCCAGTGTGCCCTGAATGGTACGAATGCGGTTGATTCGGCGCAGCCTCAAACCAGCAGCATCATGCGAAAGTGCGGTAATACGACCCATTGCTTCACTGATCTCTGCAACCAGGCTGATGATTGCCGAGGTAATGGTGTATGGCGGTTTATAGTTTTGCGAACCAGTCATTTAAGCCTTCTGTTACTCGACTCTTGTGGCAGCGAACTGAAAAATCAAGTCGTTGGATAGCAAGATTTTCTTTCACTTTTTGGTGAAGCCCTTGCAAAGACACATCAGTCTACTCTACAGTCTTGTCCTTTTAAATCTATTCATCAGATTTTTCCAGAAACCCTGGTCCCTTTTGCCGGCATTGATCCATTCCAGGTACTTGTCCCGGCCCTCTATGATTATGGTGTGGGCCTTGCGCTTGGCCTTTACCCCCTGAGGCAGCAGCCGCATAAAACGCTCCACTTCGTAAGTGTGCACTGTTTTGTCCGCATGGACAAAGATCTTATTGCCATGTTCTTCCTGGGTCAGGACCTTGGTCGCAAACAGTTCCTGCCACTCCATCTTGTCAATATCATAGAGCTTATCCACCGGGACCTGCGGAAAGTAATCCGGAACAGACCTTTCAGCAAACCGGTAAAAATCGGCAAAGATTTTTCTGCTCAGGCTCAACTCATCCACCAGGAGATCTTCTTTGATATTATCTATGGGCTGATCCAGTTTTTCCAGGTAGCTGTGGGCAAAAAGCTTGAAGAAATCACAATCCGTGTTCAATATCCGGTTCAGGGTTTCGCTGGCCTGGATATTTTTCTGATCGAACTTGACGTCAAAATTGATCCTCTTGATCCTGGTATTGGCCCATTCCGGGGGATTAAACCGGTTTGTGGTCATGATTATCTGGGGCACAGGATGTCCCGGGTTCCACCATACCTCCCAGTAATTCTTGAGCACTGTTTCAATGTTTGAGCCTGAGCCGATATTTACATCATCAAACATGAGCGGAAAAACCGTGCCGAACATCTTGGCGCTCATGATCCTGGTCTTGTTGAAATATTCCTGGGCAATGGGCTCCAGATGCCTGCCGGTCATCAATTTCAGGCAAAAGCGCAGGAAATTGGTCTTGCCGTTGAATGAGGGCCCGTACAGATACAGGTAGCTGGGACCCCTGGAATACATGTCCACCTGTTTCTTCAGTTTCTTGAACTCATGAGCA
>PWSL01000006.1 GCA_003563255.1 Desulfonatronospira sp.
AAAAGACTGCTCAAATCTTAGCTTGAGGCGCACAGGGCATACCATGGAAGATAGCGGTTACTTAAATCACGTGCAGTAATAATAGGATAGATACTGAAACCTCAAGCTATTTAACCGGGTATACCGTGGGCCTGTGAGGCAGGGTAAACCTGGCGTTTCTTGGCATGGTGAACCTCCATGGGCTAAGGATTAATGTCTATGGAAAAAGAGGTAGCCGAAATGAGAATAAAAGTCCAGCATTTTTCGTCTGTCCCTGTTCGTCGTAGAGACAATAATCCGATCAAAAAGCCCGGATTTCTGTGCCGTCTGAATTGAATAGGCAATTATGGGCTGGCCACAGAAATCCTTGATGTTCTTGCGGGGGATGCGCTTTGATCCGCCTCTGGCTGGAATTACGGCGATGTTATTCATGTGAGTAATTATCAGTTGTCGGTTTTATGTATGGGAGTATGGGTGTATGGGGGTATGAACCCGTAATCCGTGGTCCGAGGTCCGGGATCCGCAGTCCGGGGTCAAAGAACATATATCGTTGTTTGCTTTGCATTTATCTATCACCTCTCAATACTTCTTCCACTCTTTGCATTATGGTCAATGCACTATTATCCATGCGTGAAAAGGCAAACCATTTTTTGCCTAAATCTTTCAGCGAAGCACCAATATGATAGACAGTCTCACCATCAAGAATCAAAAAGCGGTCGTGGCTCAAAGTGAATTCTTGGATGCTGACTGGTGGATACTGACTATTATGCCTCTGCAAATCATGCAATAGACGTTGAGAGACATTTTTTGTTAAAATGATTGCATTTACTCCTTGATGCCTCTTGGAGAGCTGCATCAAAACGCTATCATCGATATAATTGTCTATAAGAACAATGGAAGACTCAGCCTGTCTAAGCAAATCATTTACAAATACATAGGCATCAAAAACTTGACCATTGAAAAAGACGCCTTGACTCGCCAGAATGCTTTTTTCCTCCAGAGCATCAAAGAGCTCTTTAAAGCGCTTATCCGTTGAGATTTCCTGGCTAATTTGCCGTTGTTCCAAGGTATCCATACGCTGAAGCAACCCAGCATTGGCAGCAAGAAAACGACGCATTCGCACGAAAGCCCGCATTACAGCGATATTGACCTGGATTGCCCTGTCACTGGTCAAAACCCCTGAAATACCTGCAACCCCTTGTTCAGTAAAAGCATATGGCAAAGATCCGCCAAGGTGTTTGCGTGAAGGTATCGCATTTTGCGATACCAGGAGGTCAACCTCTGCCTCTGTGAGTTGAAACATGAAGTCTTCTGGAAAGCGTTTGATGTTGCGCTTGACCTGCTCCCTGAGACGGATTGCTTTCACACCGTAAAGATCCGCCAGGTCGCGATCAAGCATTACCTGCTCACCCCTTAAGGTATGAATCTTTTTCCTCAACTGGACTTCATCCGGAACAAATTCATTAGCCATAAAAATTTCTTATATGAGAATTGATGTCTATCTTTCCTGATTCAAAATATGCAGAAACCTCTACACTTTCCTCATCCTCAGAAACAATGATCCGCTCAAAAAGGCCTGATTTCTGGGCCGTCTCAATTGAATAGGCAATAATGGGCTGCCCGCAGAAATTTATAATATTCTTGCGGGGAATGCGCTTTGATCCGCCCCTGGCCGGGATGATGGCTATGTTCATTATTAATCCTCGGAAATAAGATAAGAGAAAAAGAAAGATTTTTTGCCCACCCCAGTGGAACACCCCAGAGGGGGCCCCGGTTACACGGGGCAGGCGGAATACACGGAAAAGCACGGAAGTCGGATGTCGGTGGTCGGAGATCCGAGGTCCTGGGTCCGCAAGCTTTAGTAAACCTCATCATGCGTACCCATTGTTTCCAGGAAAATGGCCTCTTGCCCTTCATACCGACCGAGACGAAAGATAATCCTGAGATCATATCCGACACAACATGCCCATGATCCTGATAACCTGCCTTGAAGCTTATGTGCTTTCAGACCTGGATGGAAAACATCGTTCTCAAGCAAAGTCAGCGCCTTTCGTATGTCATCGCCATATTCAGGACGCTTTTTGAAAAACCGTTTGGCGGCACGAACAAAGGATGGAGAACGAATCAGAAGTCGCTTCATTTGACAATTTCGTCCATCAGGTCGTTTACACTTACGGGATAGCATTCTCCCGCACTATATTCCGCTCGTGCTTTCTGTATTTCATCAAAAAGATGATTACGTCGGCGTTCCATGAGTCTCTTGGAGAGAATTTCCTTGAACATATCTTGTTCTTCAAGTGGCAGTTTCTCCACCTCTTCCAGTAGGCCTCCAAAAGTCATTGTTTGAGACATATCAATTTCTCCTTTTGAACTCGGGTTCCGGGGACTGATCCAGAAAAAGAGTTTAGCCCTAGCCCACGGAATACACGGAATAGCACGGAAAAGAAATTTTCAAATTTAGTGACTTACTCCTGAAACCCTGTCACAAAAAACAAGAAAAATTTGAGCCATGACAGGGGTTCAGCACTTGGCACTGGGACTGTTTCATTTTTGGACACTAAGCTCAGGTGCTCCCCCCGCCGCGCAAGCGGCTGATGCCTTTTCCTTGCGGGTCCTGTCACGCCTGTGGC
>PWSL01000509.1 GCA_003563255.1 Desulfonatronospira sp.
ATTCAGGGGTCACCCTGTAATAAGCCTGTTTATCTCCACCAGCTGCCCACTGAGCTTCCAGTGGCCAGTTAGAGCGGCCTAATCGCTTTTTGACCGTCATTGTGAGCACTGCCAAGTCAGCCCGTGCCTCATACCTGGTCCTGCCAGCTTCAGCTTCAACTTCTCGAAGGGAAACAAACTGACCAGGCTTAGCAGAGCATAAGTTCATGGCTGCCTGTGTTGTTGGGTTGATATATTGCCTTAAGAGTTGAAAGTCCTCAATAGTCCAGTCAACCACAGGATATTCAGGTGTTGGCGGCCTGACATTTGTTTTAAAAGGGGCTACTGTGAATTCCTCTACATCCTGGACCGGGTAAAGTTTTGACACGGTAATGATTGTTTCACTGATTGTTCTGTAAGCCAAAAACTTTTTCAGAGTTATGTCCAGTCCCATTTCTGTGAGCCAGACTACAGAGGCAGTGAGGGTTGGCGGGAAGTCTGAAGCAACAAGCACAATTCTGGGCCTTCGAAGCGATTCCACTGACAATTCAAAGTCAACATGTTCATTCAGCTGGTCTAACGCTGGCTTCGCCCGCAACCCAGGAAATAAAGAAACCTTAACCGCCCGTTCGAAGACTCACTCAAGACGCAAAGGTCGCAAAGGAAGGCAGGAAGGTTTTTTCATTTGCCGGGTAGACGGCAAATGAAAAGGCAGCCTTTTTGAAAACCGTTGCCCGGTTTTCAAAAAACACCCTCCTTCCTGTCCTAAACTTTGTGTCCTTTGCGCCTTTGTGGTTCATTTTTTTTTGTTTTCTATGACAGGGTTTCAGGAGTAAGTCACTAATGCCTGTTCTTCATCAGTCTTGTCACCTCGACTGGTCAAAAAACGGGCATGCTGGGAAGCAAGTATTTCCGGTGTAAAACGACTGGCCATAGCAGCATATTTGATTGCCTGCATCTCAGTGGCTTCAGGAGCCTTGTCCCTCTTTAACTCCACAACTACCAGACGCCCGGATTTATCAAGACCAAGAACATCTAAACGATCACGTTCGTTCTGCCCTGAAAAAGACTTCCAGCGATCAAACTCAAAAGCAACTATCAGAACATCACTGCCCAGTATCTGGGGATGAGCTATTACCCACTCCTGAAGATGGCTCCGCTCAGTTAGCCCTGCCTCAGCAAGAGTGATTTGCTGAGCAGGACTTGCCGTGGCCTCTTGTACTGAAAAAACAAGTTCATCATTCATAATTATTATACCGTCTGTTTGCTTTCTCCAACAACAAAAACCCCCATCTCCAGGCAGCTATACTCCCCCATATCTGTAGAAACTGCAGTCAGGCTGGCTGTGATCTTGTGTCCATTATCCATGAGATCTGCAGGAAGCGGGTTGTGAGTCCTGGGCACATATCCCAGCTTGTGGCCGTTTGAGGTAAATACGGCAATGGCTTTGTTGTCGTGAGGGTTGTGGGGCTCTCGTAGTAATTCTAATTTCTGACCAGATTTAAGATCTGAAAAAATTTTCGGCCCCTGGTAATAAGGAAATCCTGCCACATGGCACTGGAACAGGGATACAGGCTTGGGAACAACCCTGGCCTTTACCTCCGAAACACTGCCTCCAAACACCAGCGCCCCAAAATAAGCACCAAGCATGCTGATGAAACCTCTTCTTTGCATACCCCCTCCTCTGTGCAAACTGCAGACATTCGCGAGCATCGCGCTTTGTAGGCAACCAGGTTGGGGACAGTCCTGCTGGAGCCAGAAACTGCACCCGTACTGAACCATGGTTGTTTGTTTTGAACCCAGATATCGCTACAATCAAATTCATCCGGCTATGGTTATCAAACCTGATTTATCGTATTTGGACCTGGCCCATTCATCCAGATCAACATGCTGCTCAACCTGATTAATGACTTCACGACCGTTGAGTTCCCCACTGTTTTTCTTGAGGATTTCAAAAGCCGCAAATATGACTTTGGAGGCCAGGGCAAGGGATCTGGACTGTTTTTTCATGGTAAAGCTCTCAAAAGTTATAAGCTTGGAGCCAAGGCAGGGTAAAGTGCTGGATGATATGAAAAACTGAGTATTTCCTGCCATATTTTATACGGTCTATCAAGAAAAAAAGGCTGTGAACGTTGCCAGATTCGGCGCATTTTTTAGACAGTCAGTTATTTTGTTTCTTCTACCTCCGCCATTGTGTAACCAGGGAGGGCATTGTTCAGGCAAACGCAGGCTTCCCACCGAACTCTGCTGCCTGAAGTCTGTCCATGCCGCCTGCAATTTCAATATATAAAGAAAAAAATCCGGGCAGTGCCAGGTCGGTAAGAACGTGGATCAGGATGCTCATCTTTTAGAATCCGCCAGGTTTTGTGGCGGTTCCTGGCTGCAATAACGCTGCATAAATGTCTGCGTTATGTCTCTTAGTCGATCATCCAGAATCCTGTATGCCCGAACCTGAATATCTTCAGGCACGCCTTTGTAGAAGGCCTGGGCGATCCCGCCGGTTATGCAGGCCAGAGTATCGCTGTCCCCTCCAAGGGATACAGCTGTGCGCAGGGCATCCTCAAAACCGCTGGAGTCAATAAAGGCCCGCACAGCCTGGGGAACGGTCCCCTGTGACG
>PWSL01000514.1 GCA_003563255.1 Desulfonatronospira sp.
CACGCGCTTCGCGTGGTTCAATATTTTCTTGTTTTTCCTGACAGGGTTTCAGGAATAAGTCTAATGCCGGCTTTGCCCGCAACCCAATAAAGAAAAGAGTTTTTTTGACCACGCGCAGCGCGTGGCAGGCATGGATTAACCACGCCAAAGACGCGTGGCAGGCATAGATTAAGAGATTGATGAAGAGAAAATCATTTTTGTCCTGGCCGGAAGCCAGGCCAAAAGGTAATCACTCCTGTCTAAGTATCTTGTTTTTTTGATAGGACTTCATTGGTAAGTCTAATTCAAGACTTACCAATACGTTCAAAAGTTTATCACGTCATCATATGTATGAATAGAAGCACTTAGCTGGTCTTGAATTAATGTATAATGTCCGTGCTTCGACTTTTGCAGTTGCATCATATATATCGATTCGGGGAAATGATCTCGAGCCGTGCAGAGAAATACCATGGAAACCATACTGCTTGTTGACAGCGATTCCGAGAGCCTGTCGGATAATTCCGCGGTTCTACGTAAGGCCGGATATAATGTTGTGACTGCATCCACTGCTCAGGCTGCTCTGGAGACCGCTTCTGCCTGCAGGCCGTCCCTGGTGCTTCTGGATGCCGAGCTTCCTGATACGCCCGGACTGGAGGTATGCACAAAAATCAAGTCCATGCCGGGCCTGGAGGGGATCAGTGTTATCCTGCTGTCATCCGCTAGAAATGCACGGGATCTAAAGGTGCAGGCCCTGGAGACCTGCGCCGACGGTTTTTTATTTAAACCTCTGGAGACCAGAGAACTGCTGGCCCATATTAATGCATTGCTGCGGATGAAAAATGATGAATCCCGGGCCGGCAAACATGGACAATGGGACTCGCCTGTCTTAAATAGTATACAGGAATCGATTTTCTGTCTGGACAAGGACTTGAATATTATCTGGTCCAACCAGGCTGTTACAGACAGTCTGAACCTGGACCAGGATCAACTGAAAGGAAAAAAATGCTACCATTTTCTTGCAGGAGCAGACAAACCTTGCAGCAACTGTCCGGCGAACCGGGTCCAGAAAAACCAGGCAGCGGAGCAGGTTGTCATGGAGGCCCCTGACGGTAAAACCTGGGAACTGCGCATTTACCCGTTCATGGATGGCAACAGCCATCCGGTAAAATTTATTGAAATGGCTCTTGACATTACCGACACATACAAGAGCAGACCTGCTCTGGGGAGCAGCGAATCCCTGCTCAGGGACATGGTCTGCAGTATGTCTGGCGCTATTGTTCAGTTTAAGATGGCTCCGGATGGTTCTATAGTGCCGCGTTATATCAGCCAGGGTACAGGTGATCTTCTCGAACTCGACCTTGATGAAGTGATGTCCTCTCCCGATCTTTTATGGTCTAATATGCATTCTGAGGATGTAGTCCGGATTCATGATGGAGTGTTTTTCAGCCTGGAAAAACAGCAATCTTTTGAAACTGATTTCAGGGTTTTTTCCTTGAGCAAGACGATTAAATGGGTCAGAATTACCACTGTGCCGCATACTCACGAACAGAAGAAATTCTGTTATGCCTTTTTAACTGAAAAAACCATGCCCGCAAATGAGCTGATAAGTCCAAGTACACTGCATGACTCCTTGACCGGTCTACCCAGTCGAGAAATTTTTCTGGACCGGCTGAATCAGGCCTGCTCTCTGGCTCAAAGGTATAAGTATAAGGTGGGCATGATTTTTTTTGACATAAATGATTTCAGGGAGATCAATGATCAGTTCGGCCGAAGTATCGGTGACAAGCTTTTGTATCAGACGGGCCAGAGGCTCCTGGGCTTTGTACGCAAAAGCGATACCCTGGCCCGCTATAACGGGGACGTTTTTGCAATTATCGGCCTGAACATGGTCAGTGCCCAGGGCCTTGAAAGCATGATTGAAAAAATCAGCATGAGCATGAAAGATCCTTTTTTGTTGAAGGGGCATCTCATCAAGCTGGGAATCACAATGGGGATCAGTATTTTTCCAGATGATGCCTCCAGTGCTGAGGAACTTATCAGAAAATCAAAGACAAGGATGCATCGGGCAAAGGATGAAGGCCTTGAGTATCTTTTTCTGCCTGATCCAGGAAACAAGTAAGGCGGGCTTTGCCCGCAACCCAAAAACATATTCTCACGCAAAGGCGCCCCAGTTAGGCGCTTAGCACAAATTTCGGAACAACATGTTGGTCGTTAAAATCGGTTCGTGGTTCCTGGTTCTTCGTTCCTGGCTACCTCTTTTCTTTCTTGTTCCCAGGCTCCAGCCTGGGAACAAGAAAGAAAAGAAAAAAAATCCCTGCTTGCATGTTAGTGGGGACAGGCACCCCGGCACTTACTGCAAGGGTTGACCGAATGATGCCCCGCAGGGGCCTTTTTTTCCGTGCAGGGTCGCGGAAAAAGCCTAGTGACTTAACCGTTGAAAGCCTGTTAAAAAACAAGAATCTTTAGACAGGATTAACAGGATGGACATGATGGACAGGTTGGACAAAATGGACAGGTTGGACAGGTTGGACAGGTTGGACAGGTTGGACAGGTTGGACAGGTTGGACAGGTTGGACAGGTTGGACAGGTTGGACAGG
>PWSL01000395.1 GCA_003563255.1 Desulfonatronospira sp.
AAAATTTTTATAAGTTTCGCTGTAGTGATAGGGTAAGGCAGTTAATTCAGGCTTTTGTTCTTCAACTGGACAGTCAAAAGTTTTTTGTAACCATTTATTTTTATTAGCTTTTTTAGCAGCTCAATATGTCTTTCGGGCCAGACCAGATATCTATCTAAATTTATTGACTTTATTTCTTTCAACCAGGAACGAAGAACCAGGAACTTCGAACTCTCAAGTTCTTCAACAATTAACAATTAACTATGCAGATTCACATAACCTCGCGTTTGACATTTTTCATTTGTGCAGGAAAGGTGTCGCGGGGACTGTCCCCAGTCACGCCAGAGGCGTGATGCCGGCACCCCCTGAATGCTTACTGATAATCCGTAAGTCTTCTTCAGAAAATAAGTGGGTGCCTGTCCCCGTTGGCTGATAATTTATACAAAGTGCCGCTGTAGTGTTAAGCAGCGGATTTCAAGGTAGCTGCATGAAGACAAAGTTTATTTTCATTACCGGAGGAGTGCTCTCATCCCTGGGCAAGGGACTGGCCGCGGCTTCCATAGCCGCCCTTCTCAAGGCCCGGGGGCTTAAGGTTGCCCTGCAGAAGCTGGACCCCTACATTAATGTTGATCCCGGCACCATGAACCCTTTTCAACACGGCGAGGTTTACGTAACAGAAGACGGCGCTGAAACCGACCTGGACCTGGGACATTACGAGCGCTACCTGGACCAGCCCATGAGCCAGATCAACAACTTTTCCTCCGGAAGTATCTATCATGCCGTTATAAGCAGGGAAAGACGCGGGGACTACCTGGGCGGCACGGTGCAGGTCATTCCCCATGTCACCGATGAAATCAAAAACGCCATTTTAAGCGTGGCAACCGATGACGAGGATGTAGCCCTGATAGAGATAGGCGGCACTGTGGGTGATATTGAAAGCCTGCCTTTCCTGGAGGCCATCAGGCAGCTTCGTGGCGACCTGGGCAAGGAAAACGTTTTATACATTCACTTGACCCTGGTGCCCTACATCAAGGTGGCGGGCGAGATCAAAACCAAGCCCACCCAGCACAGCGTCAAGGAACTGCGAAGTATCGGCATCCAGGCCGACATCATCCTTTGCCGTTGCGAAGTAGACCTGGAGCAGGAGATAAAATCCAAGATAGCCCTTTTCTGCAATGTTGACCCTGATGCGGTCTTCACCGCCAGAGACGTCAAAAGCATATACGAAGTACCACTGATGTTCTACGAAGAGGGCCTGGACCAGAAAGTGGCCATCCTGCTCAAGCTGCCAGCCAAGAACCCGAACCTGCAGGCCTGGAAAAACCTGGTCCATCGCCTGAATAATTACTCCAGCCAGGTGGTAATTGCCATCGTGGGCAAATATGTCGACCTCAAGGAGTCCTACAAGAGCCTGCATGAGGCTCTGATCCACGCCGGCCTGGAAAACGATTCCCGGGTGATGCTCAAATACATCAACTCCGAGGATATCACACAGCAGAGCCTGGATTGTCATTTGCAGGGAGTGCAAGGGATTCTGGTGCCTGGAGGCTTTGGGGGCCGGGGCATTGAGGGTAAAATCCTGTCCATAAAATATGCCCGGGAAAACAGCATCCCCTTTTTCGGTATCTGTCTTGGCATGCAGTGCGCAGTCATCGAATACGCCAGGAACGTACTCCACCTGGAAGGGGCCGACTCTCAGGAGTTCACTCCCGAGACCCCTTTCCCTGTTATCTATCTCATGACCGAGTGGTTTGACTTTAGAACTCAGACCATCCAGAAGCGCGACCCCGGCAGTGAAAAAGGGGGCACTATGCGCCTGGGAGCATACCCGTGTGTACTAAAATCCGGCACCAGGGCCATGCAGGCCTACAACACCGTTGAAGTAGCCGAGCGCCACCGCCACAGGTACGAGTTCAACATGCAGTTCGCCCAGGAGTTCCAGTCCTCGGGCATGGTTCTGAGCGGGTTTTCTCCGGATGAAAAGCTGGTGGAAATAATCGAGCTCCAGGAGCATCCATGGTTTGTAGGATGCCAGTTTCACCCTGAATTCAAGTCCAGTCCCATGCGGGCGCACCCCCTTTTCAGAGAGTTCGTCCGGGCTGCGGTCCGGCTTGCAGTTCCGGACGACAGAGACTTTTCCCTGGCACTGCAGGAATCATCCGGGTCAACAACTTCTTGAAGAATGAAATGGACACTCAAAAAATTTTATGCAACACTTTGGATTTATTGCATTTTTCGAAATTGCAGCTGTGTATCTGTTTAGCGCTTTGCATGTGGCACTGGTACAAGCACCCAGCACTTATTGACCTCCGGGGACTGGCTCTTCCGGGACCCACTTGTCCCAAAAAATGATTCATTTTGAGCACAAATTGATGCTCAAGTAGGTCCCGGAGTGCCTGTCCCCTGCTTTCCTTAAAAGCGCTAAACAGATACTATTTTTACAAATTTCGCTGTAGTGTTAACAATCAACTGATAACTCGCAAGTTAATGAAGATGTCTGGTGCTATGAATAATCTTCTGCAGACGAGCAAAAAGAAGCTTTTCTTTATCCTGGGGCCATGCGTTCTGGAAAGCAGGGATACAGCCCTGCATATTG
>PWSL01000413.1 GCA_003563255.1 Desulfonatronospira sp.
AAATGATTGCATCCATCACGGACATCTCTACACAGGTGTACGCAGACCCGACAGACCGAAAAGAATTCATCCAGTTGCTGAAGGAGCAGGGCGAGGTGGTCAACCATGAGTGCCGGTTCCGCCGCAAAGACGGGACAATCTTCTGGGGGGCAAGGAATGCACGAGCGGTTAGGGATGAAGATGGGCGGGTCGTGGCCTATCAGGGGTTCACCTTTGACATCACCGAGCGCAAGCGGGCCGAGGATGAGTTGAAGAAAAGCGAGGCCACCGTCAAGAAGAAACTGAAGGCCATTCTGGAACCGGATGGTGAGATCGGCACGGTCGATCTTGCCGACATTATCGACCAGGACCATCTGCAGCAGTTGATGGACGATTTATTCCGACTCACCGGCGCTGTGGGCGCGATTCTCGACCTACAGGGGAACGTGCTGGCCTCTTGCGGCTGGCAGGACATCTGCGTCCGCTTTCACCGGGTACATCCGGATACGCGACAACACTGTCTCGAAAGCGACACCGTCCTGACCACGGGAACGGCGCCCGGAGAGGTGCGGCTCTACCAGTGCAGGAACGGCATGTGGGATGTCGTGACGCCCATCCACATCGGCGGCAACCACATCGGCAACGTTTTCTGCGGCCAGTTCTTCCTGGAGGATGAGGCACCCGATACCGAGCGCTTCCGCCGGCAGGCCCGACAATACGGCTTTGATGAAAAGGCGTATATCGCCGCGCTTGATCGCGTACCCCGCTGGAGTCGCGAAAAGGTTGACCGGATCATGACGTTCTACGCCCGTCTTGCCGCAACCATCTCGGCGCAGGGCTACGGCAACCTCAGACTGGCCAGGTCTCTGACGGCCAATGAACGAACACTGGCGGCGCTGCAAGTTAAAAACGAGGAGTATGAGGCATTACATGAAGAGCTGTCTTCTTCTTTTGAAGAGGTTCAAGCGGCAACAGAAGAACTTCAAGTTCAGAATGAAGAATTGCAACAGTCAGATATTGCCCTGCGAGAGAGCGATGAAAAACACCGCCGCCTCTTCGAAACCATGGCCCAGGGGGTGATCTACCAGGCCGCCGATGGGGCAATCATATCAGCCAACCCGGCTGCTGAGAGAATTCTTGGCCTTACCCTCGACCAGATGCGCGGCAAGACATCCATGGACAGGCGCTGGAGAATGATCAATGCTCTTGTTCCCAGGCTCCAGCCTGGGGACACCACTTTTTTGTGGCTCCAGCCACATTTTGAACAGGGAAGATGGGGACAGTCTCTACTTGCGCTTTATTTCAGCTTATGCTATCCATTCTTCTAACAGCTCAACCACAAGCCTTAAAGGAGGTATCCCATGCCCCGCATAGCTCGTTTCATCCGCAGTGACCGTCAAACTGTCTACCACGTTATTTCCCGTACTGCCCTGTCCGGTTTACCTATTAAAGACACTGACAAGGACTACCTGCTGGGGCTTATCAAAAGACTGAGCAGGCTTTATTTTGTGGATGTGTTGGGATTTGCAGTTATGGGTAACCATTTCCACCTGGTGGCCCGCATGCACCCTGAAGATGAGATTTCCAATTCAGATATCATCAAGAGGTGGCAGGACTATTATGGTGACAAGGTCGAGATGCCTACTGAACGGATGGCTGAGGTCAAGAAGAGGCTTTGCAGCCTTGGTGCCTATGTGAAGGACATCAAGCAGAACTTTACCCGGTATTATAATAAGAAGCACAGTCGGCAGGGTTTTTTTTGGGGTGGGCGTTTTAAAAGCATGATCGTTCAGGAAGGCAGTACTCTGGTTAATTTGTTGGCCTATGTGGATCTTAATCCTATCAGGGCAGGGATTGTGAAGAAGCCAGAGGATTACAGGTGGAGTTCACTTGGTTATCATACCCAGACCGGCAACAAAGACGACCTGCTGGATATTGATTTTGGGCTCATGGAATGGAACGAGTTGGACCCCAAAGAGATTGTCCGTAAATATAGGCAGTTTGTATATGAAACCGGCGCGGTTGATGCAGGGAAAGGCAAGACCATTGACAAAAAGGTTGTGGAAAAGGCCAGGAAGAAAGGCTACAAGATATCCCGTGTAGAGCGCTTCAGGTACAGATGCCGGTATTTTACCGATTCCGGAGTTATCGGTGGGAAGGACTTTGTTCAGGAGGTATTTGACCAGGTCAAGCACCTGCTGGGCTCCAAGGACGAGCGGAAGTTTACTCCCGTTGGTGGTGTGGAGGGTTTGTATTCCATGAAAAGGTTAGGTGAATCCTGAGGCCAACTTTTTGTTAAAAGTTGGGATTTATGTGATAGTGCTTGCCAGCCAAGCTTGTTGGATATTTTTTTCAATCTCGGACTGATTCAAATAAATCTTGCAAAAACAACCTGGTACAGGTAGTCTTTATATATGAGCAAGAAGATTCCAAACCCACACGACCTTTGTTTTAAGAGTTTCTTCAGCAGAGATGAGTTTGTCCGGGACTTCATCCAGTACTATGTGCCAGATGAAATCAAAAAGCACCTGGACCTGACCATCATTGAGATTGATATTGAGGGATATCTGTCTGAGGAATTCAAAGAGTTTTATT
>PWSL01000243.1 GCA_003563255.1 Desulfonatronospira sp.
ATGTTGGTTTGAAATTTGTGCTAAGCGCCTAAGCGCTCCCAGGCTGGAGCCTGGGAACGAGAGGTAAAGCGGCTGGAGCCGCAAGAACTAAGCGTTCCCAGGCTGGAGCCTGGGAACGAGAGGTAAAGCGGCTGGAGCCTGGGAACGAGAGGTACAAGGGGGCCCGGAGTGCCTGTTCCCTGTTTTCCTTAAAAGCGCTGAGCAGATACCCGGCTGCATGGCAGGTGGAGCAAGTCGCCTTAAAGGCTTTTCCCGTTTAAAGGGATTGAAATCCGCTTGCGTTCGGTTATGTCCGTTAAATACAGCATCACAGATGTTGTCCCCGTCTCAAGGGGTTGTAATTATCACTACAGCGACGCTTTATTTGAACTCGAAGGGGACTGGCTCTCCCCGCACTTATTTTTATAATGCCCTCAAACATCCTTCAGAAAAATAAGTGCGGGGGTGCCTGACTCCGGTGGCCGAGGCAATCATTGACACAAAGTGTCGCAGTAGTGTTATGATATCTGTACAAATACAATAATTACAGACGCGAAGTTTTGTGAAGCTGCATAGCTATAGTCTATTTCAAATGACTTCATGCTAATATCTGCCTTTCTGTTTTGAATGTGATATCTTTATAAAGGTAGTTTTTGTTTGATATCACTAAAAACAGGGGGGCGTGATTGTGTCATTTCAGGGCATTAAGTTCTCAACAGAATGCGAAAGATGGTGTTCAATGTTAAAGCATTTTTTAATAATGATTAAAAAGACTCGCAACGATCTCAAAAGACTCGCGAGTAAGCTGACTGCATCAGCTTTTAAAATAAGTGAATATACATGAAATTTAGTACGAAGTCATATGAAATAGACTATAGTGGGGACAGTCCCGAAGCCAGGGACAGTCCCCGTGCCCTTGGGGACAGTCCCGAAGCCAGGGACAGTCCCCTTGCCATAATAAACAGCTTTTAACCCAAAACAAGCAATGACAAATATGCCATGTTTTCAGTTTTCAGAAACGCGTAATGCTCCCCCCTGAATGGTTACGATTGCCCGCTCAAGGGAACTGAGCGACCAGGCAAGGCAGGATGGAGGTATCACTCCGGCACAACCCTGCTGGCGGCATCCATCAGCTGTCGGCCCAGGGGGCTGTCGTTATTCACTTCACGTTCCACATTGGATATGCCCTTAAGTACAGTGGAATGTCTGCGGTTGAACCTTCTACCAATGTTTTGCAATGAGTTATCGGTGTATTTCCTGGCAAGATAAAAAGCCAGATTCCGGGCCTGAACATGCTGCCTCTTGCGGCTCCTGGAGCATATCTTTTCCAGAGGTAAATCATATATCCGGCATACGGATTTGATTATGTCTTCCAGACCCGGACTTTGTTTCTGCTGTTTGTAGTTTTTCAGGACTTCATGGGCCATTTCCATGGAGATCTTTTCTTCGAGGAACCTGGCCTTGAGCGCCAGGTTGTTTATGCAGCTCTCCAGCTGGCGGATATCTGTCTGGATACGCTCTGCCAACAGGTGTGATACATTCCGGGGGATACTTATCTGGTGACGGGCGGCCTTCCTGTTAATAATTTCATACCGTGTTTCCAGGTCCGGTCTGTCTATTACAGCCATAAAACCCCGGCACAACCTGGAGATAATGCTTGAATCCAGGTCTTTGAGCTCTCTGGGCAGAAAGGAACTGCTCAACACCACTTTTTTGCCCTGGCTTTGCAGGGCATTGATGGTGGATAGAAATTCCCCCTGTATTTTTTCCTTACCCTGAAAAAAATGGATGTCTTCAAGCATCAAAAGATCTATTTGATCCCGGTACTTTGCCTTGAACTGCTCCACCTGTCTGGATTTAATGGCCTGAATAAGCTGGCAGGCGAACTCTTCAGAGCTTAAATATGCGATACGCAGGTTATTTTTGTTGCTTACCTGGACCAGGCTGTTGCCCATGGACTGCACCAGATGGGTTTTACCGAGTCCGGTGGATGAGCAAAGAAAAAGCTGGTCCGACGAAACCTGCTCCCGGCAAAAGCTCTTGGAGGCCACGTAAGCCAGTTCATTGCTTGGGCCTACCACGAAATCCTGAAAGCTATACCTGAACTTGGAGACATTTTGAATACTGCTCTGAACGGGCAGGTGTTTGCGGGTTTCTTTACCGGCTATAACTGGTGAATACAGTGCTTCCTGTGTGTCTGAAGTGAATTCAATCTTGGGATCAAGGCCCAGAACATCCTGAGCAGTCTCTGATATCATGTCATGCAAGCGTTCACAGACCCAGGAAGCTACGAATTCATTGGGAGCCTGCAGGGTCAGAATCCTCTTTTCCGGGTCGAAACCACCGTTCAAAGGCTGAATCCAGAGCAGAAAAACCCCTGATTTTAATGATTTTTCAAGTATTTGTTTTATTCTTTCCCATGCATCGGTCATGGGTGTGCTTATATCTCTAACGCGGGCTTTGCCCGCAACCCAGATAAGAAAAGAGTTTTTAGCCCACAGATCACACAGATTGACACAGATAAAAGAGATTGAAGAAGCATGTTTTTTCCTTGCGGGAATAAGACCCCAGTGA
>PWSL01000393.1 GCA_003563255.1 Desulfonatronospira sp.
ACAAGGGGCGGCCATAACCCGTGTTGATGTTCTACGATTCTGTCACCAATGAACTGTTCTGCGAAAATGTCACCCATGAGGGTTACGTTGAGCGAGAAGGAACAAAGAAGGTTGACGATCTTGAATGAATTAGAGAGGGGAAGGGTTCGGGTTGGGGAGGGGGCGGCGTTGCTCGCCTTGTCACTGCGTCATGTCAGACGGCTGCTGGCGGCATATCGAAAGGTTGACTATGATAGATGGAGCAGAGTTGAAAAGGTGAAGCAGGGAAGGCTACCTTCTACTCAGGAATAAGAAAAGAAGCGCAAGAGGGAGGTAGTCTTGAAAAAGCAAACCGAGGGTATTCTCAGAAATGAAAAGGTCTTTGTAGGGTTGGAGGACTCCAAGAAAACGTGGGTGCTGTGTGTTCGGAGCGGCGGCATGGTGGTTCCTGAGATTACGAGAAAGGTTGGTCAGCACCGATAGACGAAACGAATAGATAAACTGTGTCTCAAGCACGAATAGCGGAATGGAAGGCGTCTTAGAAATCGATAAGTTATCGCCCAATTAGGGAAGGAGGTGTCAAGTTCAAATAATGTGTACTGGCTGTCTTGACCTGGCGAAAGAGCATATCCTTCGCCCTTGGTCTGTCAAGCCCATCTTCTACAGTAAAAGGGCTTTTTGATGGTTTGGCAGATACGAAATTGTCCACCTGGCGGTGAAATGCGGTGCCAAATTATTCCTTTGAAATCTATTGACGTCAGCCTGAGGAGAGATTTAGAATTGCGGTGACCAAGGAGAAGGCACCGCATGTTTATCCGAGTCAAGGGCACCGGCCGGTATCGATACCTTCAGGTGGTGGAGAATCACCGCGAGGGGAAGCGTACCCTGCAGCGGGTGATCTGCACACTGGGCAGGGCGGACGAGCTCATGGCCAGCGGAGCCGCCGACAATCTGCTGCGCTCCCTCGCTCGTTTTGGGGAGCGGGTGCGGCTGATGGAGATGGGCGACCTGGAGAAGGGCCTGTCGCAGAAGTTGGGGCCGGACCTGGTCTTCGGTCGCCTGTGGCAGGCCACAGGGATTCAGGCGGTGCTCGCAGACCTTCTCCGGAATCGCTCTTTTGAGTTTCCCGTGGAGAGGGCGATCTACCTGACGGTGCTGCACCGTCTGTTCGGGGCCGGTTCGGACCGGAAGGCCGAGCGCTGGCGGCGTGATGTGGCAGTCCCCGGCACTGAGGACATCGATCTGCATCACCTCTATCGGGCGATGCGCTGGCTGGGGGAGGCCAAGGACGAGGTAGAGGAAACCTTGTTTGGCCGGCGGCGGGACCTGTTCACCGAGCTGTCCCTGGCTTTCTTCGATACCACCAGCATTTACTTCGAGGGGCAGGGCGGCGAGAGCATCGGGCAGTACGGGCATAGCAAGGACCACCGTCCTGACCTGCGGCAGATGGTGGTGGGCGCCGTGCTCACCGGCGACGGACGTCCGGTGTGCTCGGAGTTGTGGCCCGGTAAGCAGGCCGATGGCAAGGCGTTGCTCCCGGTAGTGGACAGGCTGAGGCAGCGTTTTGGACTCACGCGGGTATGCTGGGTGGCGGACCGGGGGATGATAAGCAAGGGCGCCATCGAGGGGCTGGAAGACAGGAAGCTGGAGTACATCCTGGGGGCGCGCATGCGGCGGCAGAAAGAGGTATCCGAGGCCGTTCTCTCCCGGGCTGGCCGCTACCAGGAGGTGACGGAGAACTTGCGGGTCAAGGAGGCGCGGATAGAGGGCCGGCGCTACATCATCTGCCTTAATCCTGCTGAAGCGAAGAAGGATGCCGAGGAGCGGGAGGCCATCGTAATGGCCCTGGAGGATGAGATCAGGCAAGGGGCGCTGCAATTGGTGGGCAACCGGGGGTACCGGCGCTTCCTGCGTGTGGAGAAGGGTGCTGTGGCCATAGACCGGAAGAAGGTGGAGGCAGAGGCGCGCTACGATGGCAAGTTCGTGCTCCGGACCAACACCGCCCTACCTGCGGGCGAGGTGGCCGTGCAGTACAAGCGGCTTCTCCAGGTGGAGCAGTTCTTCCGGGCAACCAAGTCTCTCCTCAACACCAGACCCATCTTCCACCGCTGGGATGCCACTATCCGGGGCCACGTCTTCTGTTCTTTCCTCGCCCTGGTGCTGATGGACGAGTTGAAGCGGCGGCTTGCGGCGCGGGGTGAGAAAGCGGAATGGGATGTTATCCGTCAGGATCTGGAGGCCCTGGATCAGGCCGAGGTGAGACAGGGCGACCACTGGTATCTGTTACGCGGCCCCCTACAAGGAGTCGCCGGCAAGGTGCTCCAGGCGGCGGGGGTGGCTGTCCCGCCGCCGGTGCGGCCAACTGAAAATGTGGTGCCAAGACCCTGATCATGCCCGATTTTCACGTTCAAATCCTGCCGCCACTGTAGAAGATGGGTCACAGAAATTGAAGATGATGACGGGAACAAAAAGATACTGGAGTGTAACGAAAGGTATTACGTGCCGAGCGAGATTTCATGGCTGTTGAAAACACTGGGGTACACGAGCATAGAGATCTTTGGGGCGAAG
>PWSL01000390.1 GCA_003563255.1 Desulfonatronospira sp.
CTGCCGCTCACGGTTGAAGAGTGGCGTCTGTTCTGCAGGGCGTCTGCCTGGCAGGCTGCTTGGTCTCTTTATTCTTCAAAACCGCGTGTGCGGAGCACCTGCCTGCCCGATAGAATTCCGCAGGACAGCGAAGCGTATTTTAGTCGGGTGTACGCCTGAAGGCTTCCCGTGCCTAAAAATATTTTTTTAGGCATGCCCTGAATGGTTACGAGACATGGCAAAAAATAACAATAAACAGTGCATTGACAATTGTTTGCGATCTTGCGTAATGAGCATGTAAAAAGCACATGTTGCAGTTGTATTTTTTTAAAGGTTTTCCTTGAGCCACCAGGACTTCAGCTGGATTCAGCACTTCAGACACTTTCCAACAGCCTTTTCACAATTGTATATGGCACCGGGACTGGCTCTCCCCGCACTTATTTTTAATACCTGTCAATCATCCTTTGGAAAAATAAGTGCATGAGGTGCATGTCCCGTGATTATCTTAAAATGGGCTGATCTATTACAAGGATTATGAACATGAAAGCCAGACCAGATTATTTTGGAAAGCTCGAAGAATTAAGCGATCTGCTTCAAAATGAACAGGACCTCGTTGTGGTGGGAAAATACTTTCTCGACAACTTGTCTGATGACAGAAATTTTATCTCAGCCGGAAAATTAGTAAAAGATAAAATGATAAAGCAGGTCCTTGAAGAAGTCGGAAAGCAGTTTGTAAGCCCGGATGCTAAAATCACCAATATGCTGATCACCTACATTAAAGAGTTCGACTTTTACCACGGCCCTTTTTTCCTTGGAGGTAAGCCTTCAAGCTTCTTCTATTATGCTAAGCTCCAAATAGGAATGGTCATTATTATCCAGAGCATGGGAGAAGATCCCAACACTTCGTTTGTAAGATTCAGGGCAGCCAAGCTCCCGGGAAAAGGGGTTGCAGTTATCCCTCACAATCCTACAATACAGTAACAGATATCAGGGTTACCAGATATATCTGCAGGGTAACCGTGCTGAGGTATGCCTCAGAATGGCTGCCGGCCCCAAGAACTGTCCTGTTATACCATCAGCTGCGCACTGCTCAATTCAGGTCAGCGGCAATTTCTTCCAGCTCTTTGCGGGCCTGGTCAGTTTCAAATTCTTCCACGAGTCTGTAAGCCTCCTGCAGTCTGGTCTGCAAATCAAAAGGCAGCGGCATCTGCAATAGCTCCTGCAGTTTTTCCATGGCCTGACTTATGTTTTCGTCCAGCAGCATGGATGCCTCCTGGACCAGGGCTGCAGCCTGCTTTGTGTCTGCGTCGCCCGGTTCTTTATTTTGCTGAAGGGTTAATGTAGAGGCCAGGATTTTCTGCAAAGACTCCTGTACTGTATTCATGCTGGACCTGGCTGTGGCAAACAACTGATTCAGGTCCCGGGCCTGGCCTTTAATGCCTTGCTCCAAAGCTGCTGCAGCCTTGTAAAGCTCCTGCATACCCAGATTGCCTGCTGTTCCTTTGAGGGTGTGGGCCAGACGTAAAGCCTCCTGAATCTGATTTTCCTGCAGCAGACGTTCTATCTGCTGGATGGAATCCAGATACTTGTTCTGAAATTTGCCAAGCATTCCGGTATACAGAGCCTGATTACCTGAAGCCTTAGACAGGCCAAGGCTGGTATTCACACCAGGCATCCGGGGCAAAGACTCTGCATTTTCAGGCACTGTGGGTTTAGCATCTGCAAGGACATCAGCCATACCCTCCCGGCCGGATCGAGGCCGGATCCATCTGATCAGAGTATTAAGCAGTTCATCAGTATCAATGGGCTTGGTTATATAGTCGTTCATTCCAGCTTCCAGGCACTTGTTCCGGTCTTCGGACATGGCATGGGCAGTCATGGCGATAATTGGAATTCGGGAATTCTGGGATTCAGGGATTGAAGGATTGAGGGATTGAGGGATTGAAGGATTGAGGGATTGAGGGATTTGCTCTCTAAGCTCTGATTTCTGACCTCTGACCTCTGCGGCGCGGATGCGCTGCGTGGCTTCCAGACCATCCATCTCCGGCATCTGAATATCCATGAGAATCAGATCAAACTTCTGACTGGAAAAGGCAGACACTGCCTCCTGACCGGTGGAAACAACCTGTACCTCTAAGCCGGCATTGTGCAGAAGCTCAACAATTATTTCCTGGTTGATCTCGTTGTCTTCTGCCAGGAGGATGCGTGCACCTATGATACTGGAGATGCCTTCAATGCTTTTTTTGACACTGTCGGTGGATCTGAAGCGTTTATGTGCTTTGTCCACCGGCACAGTGAAAGAAAAGCTCGTGCTCTGCTCCAGACTGCTCTCAACCCAAATCTCACCGCCAAGCTCCTCTACTAAGAGCTTAGTGATGGCCAGGCCTAATCCAGTGCCCTTGTATTTGCGGGTACTTGAAGAGTCCACCTGGGAAAATTTTTCAAATAGCATATCAAAGTTTTCCTGGGAAATGCCTATTCCGGTGTCCTGGACATTAACAGAGAGCCACAGGGGGTCCTGGAAATCATAACATGCTTTTTCTTCTATTCTTTTTTCCGGGTATACTGCTTTCTGTTCTCCAGCCTGATTTTTACCGCCGGAGTACACCCGGACCTCCACCCGGCCCTGGTCAGTAAATTTGACTGCATTACTGATGAGGTTGTTCAGGATCTGCCGCAGCAGCTTGGGGTCTCCTCTGAGCTGGGAGGGTACATCCGGATCAATCTGAGTTGTCAGTTGCAATCCTTTTTTTTGGGCCAGAACCGAAGCTCCAGAACAGCAACTGTCCAAAAGTTCCTGCAGGTCAAAATCCTGGGCCTGTATTACGATCCTGCCCGCCTCAATCTTAGATATATCCAGAATATCATTGACAATATCCAGCAGTGCCTGACCGCTGTGTCTGATGGACCGGGCGTAGCGCAGTTGCTTCGGAGAAAGGTCTGTTTCCAATAGCAGGTCAGTCATGCCGATCACGCCAAACATGGGAGTGCGGATTTCGTGGCTCATATTGGCCAGAAAGTCGGTTTTGGACTGGTTGGCCCATTCTGCCTGCTCTCGGGCAGAAATAAGCTCCATTTGATTTTTCCTTAGTTCGCCCTGGGCCAGCTTACGCTGGCTGACTTATCGGGCCAGTCGCCGGTTCCAGTAGACAAATGCCGCAAAAAGCACACTTACGAGAGCCAGGATCTGCCACAGCAGGGTATAGTCCATAGCGTGGGTGTACTGAATGGAGACCCACTGGCTGTATATTGACTCCCTTTCTGCCTGCGGAATTCTTTCCAGTCCTTTTTGCAAAATATCTCTAAGCATGGGCTGGTCCTTAGAGACCGCCATGCGCATTCGGGAGACATACGGGGTTTCTCCGGCTACCCGGATGGAGGTCAGGCCGGTCTGTCCTATGTAATAACTGGTAACCACCTGGTTGCCTACAAAGGCATAAGCCTGGTTCCGGGCCACTAAGCGTAGTCCCTCTTCGATGTTTGGGGCCGGTACCAGATCCAGCTCAGGATGATCCTGCTTCAGCCACTGGTGCGCTCCATGGCCCTGAAGTACAGCTACTTTTTTGCCGTACAGGGAGGAAATACCCCCCAGGTAAGCTGCCTCAGTATCGGAAAAAATGGACACCGGAATAGATAGAAAAGGCTCGGTAAAAAGGAATCTGTCCTGCATCTCCAGGGTCTCGAAGGCTGCGGGCAGCAAGGCAATTTGATTTTCTTCAAGCTGCTGTTGGGCTTCGGACCAGGTGGATATGGCCTGAGGGTCGAAGCGGACATTCAGAATACCTTCTAAGCGCTTTATATACTCATAGGAAATACCTTGCGGATTTCCATTGGGGTCAGCAAATTCAATGGGAGCCCAGAGCGGATTGAAGCCAAAAACAAGAGTCTGATTGTTTTGCAGCCACTCCTGTTCTTCCCGGGAAAATATCTTTAAAACATTTTTATCCGTTGAAATCCAGCGTTCCCAGATGTTTCCCCATTGAGCCTCAGTCATACTTTGAGAAGCTTTTTCCAGAATGGAATAAAGCTTTGGAAATTCTATGTGCACCATATAAAGATGGGCCTGCAGATCTGCAAATCCAGTAAATTCGACATAATTTTTAACTGCCAGGTTGTTAAGGAAGTTGTTTCTAATGATGTATTGTCCGCTGGAAACTTCCTGTACTGCTCCATCAGCCTCTCCGAGACTTACTGCTCTAAGCATTTGCACCGGGTCCTTGGTCATGACAAATTCAACATCAGAAAGCTGTTGTTCCAGTAGCGGGTGCAGCCCATAGTCTTTGAAAGATGCCACACGCAGGCCGCTCAGGGAATCCAGGTCGCTGATCCTTTCATCATCGGTGCGGGCGAACAGCACCAGGTTGAGCTTAGATTTCCTATCGGAAAAGTTAAATTCCCGGACACGGTCCGGAGTTTTGAACATGGCCATAATGGCCTCAATTTCGTGATTACGGGCTTTTTCAGTGAGATCAGAAACTGTGGAAAATTTAAATTTTGGTTTCAGGCCAACCTTGTCGCTCAGGGTTCTGATGTAGTCTGCAAATACTCCTGTGACCCGTCCTTCAGGTTCCTGGAAGATAAATGGGGGAAGGTCCACAGCCCCTATAGTAAAGACCGGATTGTCTTTAATCCATTGCCGTTCCGTGGGGGTTAGCTGCACGAGCTCCTGTTGCTCCTGGGCATGAGCCCCGGCAAGCCATTGGCGCAGCATGGAATGCACAGTTTCTTGACTGATGGAGTCAATTGCCTTGTTCAGGATGGGTATCAGTTCCGGCCAGTCTCTACGGATTGAAAAAGCCACCTCGGTTTTGCTGTCTTCAATCATGCCTGCCTGTTCGAATCCGGTCATCAGGTGCTGTTTGCGCCAGTAATCCAAATTGTCGCCGGCAACTAGCGCATCCACCTCCCGGTTGACCAGGGCTGTGGCCATGGATTCCAAATCAGGCAAGGGTACAGCTGTTACTTGAGGGTGCCGGTTTAAAAGTTCCTTACTTCTTTGAACCCCTTTCTGGTAGCCTACTCTCTTGCCGTGCAGGTCAGTCAGGTTCTGGAAATCCTTTAATCTTTGCAGATAAGTGTATATGTAAAAGAAGCCGTGGGTCAGGGGACGGGTAAAATTGAAATCCTGGGAGCGGGATTCCATGCTCAAGCTTGAAGCCAGGCCGTCAATATCTCTGTTTTTGGCCTGGTCCACTATTTCCGGCCAGGGCCCCACTTTGAGCTGAATATTGGTGTCCAGTCTGCGATTGAGTTCAGAAATATATTCAGGCAGCACTCCGGTCAGGTTGCCCTGGCCATCCTCGAAAACGGCCGGAGGAAAATCCAGGGAACTGCCCAGGATGATGTCCGGATGATCCTTCAACCACTGCTGTTCTTCAGGTGTCAATGACACAGAGTTGTTTTCAGCCCAGGCTGGAGCAGGGCATATGCCTCCAAGGCAGAATAAGATAAGCAACCGGAACAGGACATTTTGCAGAAATCTTTGAGTCACGGCAGTCACCCTGTGTTGATTGAGGACTATTATTCAGTATTTTGCAGATTAAAGCCCATCCTCAGAAAAATAAGCGCTGTGGGTGCATGCCTGTGAATTCAGGCTGTTAGATTGATGGACTTGTGGGTGTATTTTTGCTATAAACGTCTCACAAAAACATGTTCTTGCATTTCCAGAAAAAGCCAGGACGTTCTGCCCACTGAATACACAGAAAGACACGGAAAGTGTCTATGTTTTTTCCTCGCAGGGTTGCGAAAAATCCTGGTTGCTTAGAAGTTCTGAACGTATACGGAAATCCTTAAAAAGTCCACCTTCAATCAATTTAGACCATGAGCCAGTAGTAACCATGCAGGGGGCAGGTACCGGCCAGGGTGACAGTCCTCTGGCCTTGAGCCATCAGTCACCACCGAGGCCCCTTGAGTAATTAAAGCCAATATTAAATGGAGATGTTAATGTTGCCAGGATGGTTTGGAAATATTAAACAGTGGTTCCCTCCTGTTCTTGTAACTGCGGCTGTGATTTGCGCCTGGCAATATTTTGAGCGATCATCCTACAGCAGGCAACTGGAAGATGCGCGTATTTTTGTGCACTCCCAGCTGGGAACCTACCGGGCTGATCTGGAGAGAAATATATACATCAATACCTCCAGGGTGGAGGGGATGGTCAATGCAATATCCCTGGAACCGGATATGAGCAGGGAAAGGTTTGCTTCCCTGGCTGCCCCCCTGATTCAGGGTTATCCCCAGTTGAAAAATATCGGTGCCGCCCCTGACCTTATTATGCAGTACATGTATCCTGAAGAAGGTAACGAGGCCATGCTCCATATGGATTTCCGGGATATTCCTGAGCAGGCTGAAGCAGCCTTCAGGGCCAGGGATGCAGGTAAGCTTGTTCTGGCTGGTCCGTTGGATCTTGTGCAGGGAGGCCAGGGACTTATCGGACGTGTACCTGTTTTTCTGGACAATGACAGTGGTGAATTCTGGGGGCTGCTTTCGGTGGTTATTGATCTTGAAAAATTTTACCAGGCCAGTGGACTATCTCAAGAGGATACGCAGCTTCAGATAGCCATCCGCGGCAGAGACGCCGGAGGTACAGATGGGGAGATTTTTTACGGCTCTCAAGAGGTGTTTGACTCTAATCCTATCCTGGCCAGTGTAAATCTTCCTTATGGTGAGTGGCAGATGGCTGCCATTCCACAAGACGGGTGGCAGGAGCATGCAGACAACGTGTGGATCATCAGATTGCTCTTTGCTGCAGCAGGAGTGACCCTCGTTTTTCCTGTGGCCTTAACCTGCCGTCTGCTGGTTTTAAGGGATGACAACCTGAAGCAACTGCAGCAAAGTTTTGAAGACCAGCAGCAGGCTAAAAAGCAAGCTCAGGCTGCCAGCAGGGTTAAAAGCGAGTTTCTTGCCAATATGAGCCATGAGGTCCGGACTCCCATGAACTCCATTATGGGCATGAGCGCCTTACTGCTGGATACTGAACTGAACTCCAGGCAGAAAGAATTCGCCAGGAGCATTCAGCGCAACAGCCAGGCTCTTCTAAGGTTTATAAACGACATCCTGGATATCTCCAGCATTGAAAGTGAAAAGCTGATTTTGAAAAACCAGGACTTTAGTCTGCAGGATCTTGTGGATCGTCTGATATCTAAATACAGCAGCATGGCCCGGGAAAAAAACCTGCAGTTTTCTTGTAACACAGATTACAAATCCGGTACTATCCTTACTGGCGATGAAGACCGGCTGTTTCAGATTCTAAGCAATCTCCTGGACAATGCTTTCAAGTTCACCAGTAAAGGCAGGGTGGAGTTTAATGTTAAGGCCATCTATTGTGATAACTCCAAGAAGGCTGAAGCGTCCAAAAATAACCCTGGCTCTGATGAGACAAAGGCCTGTAACCCAAAAAATGTCCATCTGAAATTTGAAATACTGGATACAGGTATGGGTATAGCACAGGATAAGACGCATCTGCTTTTTGAAAAATTTTCTCAGCTGGATGGGTCATCTGCGCGCAGTTTTGGGGGAGCCGGTCTTGGGCTGGCCATTACCAAAGAACTGGCTGAAATGATGGGGGGCGGGATACATGTAAAAAGTATTCCCGGCGAGGGCAGTTCATTTTATTTTAATGTGAGCATGCCCTGCAGGCATGATGAGCTTTACAGCGAGAGAGTCCGCGGGGCTGGAAGCCTCTGGCAACAGCCTGGTAATTCTCCTGAAGTTATCATTCCCGATGTTGCAGAGGTGCTCAGGCTGGTCAGAGATACAGCTGAAGCACTTGATGATAATGTCAGCCTTGCCTTGCAGGGGATACAGGAACTGGAAAAAATGCATCTTCCACAGCTGGTTCAGTCACAGGTCCAGGATGCGGCAAGGCTGACAAGGGAGTTTGAAGCCGACCAGGCCAGAGAAAAACTTGACGCTGTAATCAAAGCACTGGTCAGGATGAAAAATGAAGAAGGCTGAAAAGCTCTATAGTTGAATGTTATCAGGTAAACGTTAACACTATAGCGAAAATTATTTATTGACCTCCGGGGACTTGCTCTTTTGCTGCCGAATTTTTGAAGCATTTGCAGATTAGCAACCGGTTTTCGGTCCAGAATCATGAAATGCAGGAGGAACTATCTTGATGCCAAGCAATCAACCCAGGGTGCTCATAGTGGATGATGAGCCTGAGAACATTCAGCTCCTACTGGAAACTTTAAAACACGAGTGTATTATTACAGCAGCCAAAAACGGGGAAAAAGCCCTGAGTATGGCCTGTTCAGATAAACAGCCGGATATCATTTTGCTGGATATAATGATGCCCGGCATGGATGGTTATGATGTCTGTAAGGAGTTGAAATCCAGGGAAGAGACCAGAGACATCCCGGTGATTTTTATTACGGCCCTGGACAGCGATCATAATGAAGAAAAAGGCCTGAACCTCGGTGCTGTTGACTATATATCCAAGCCTTTCAGCCCGGCCATTGTTCAGGCCAGGGTTAGAAATCATCTGGAACTGCATAGATCCCGCAAAGAGATCAGCAGGCTGTTTCGCTGTGTGGAAAACAGCGCGGATACCATAGTTGTTACAGACACCGAAGCAAATATAGAGTATGCCAACCCGGCATTTACTCAAAAGACAGGTTATACCCAGGAGGAAGCACTGGGCCAAAAACCCAGCATCCTGAAATCCGGGATGCATGATGATTCTTTTTATGCGGATATGTGGCAGGTAATTACTTCAGGCCGTGTCTGGAGCGGAGAGATTCTGAACAAAAAGAAAAACGGCAACCTTTACTGGGAGGAGGTTTCCATAGCACCAGTCAAAAATCCCAGGGGTGAAATCATCAATTATGTAGCTGTCAAGAAAGATATATCCCTCCGCAAGGATCTGGAGCGCATGAAAGAAGACGTAGAGCGAATCATGCGTCATGATCTAAAAACTCCCCTGGGAGGAATCATCAGCCTGCCCGATCTTCTTCTGGACGATGACAACCTGACCCAGGAACAGGAAGAATTCATCACTTTGATAAGGGAATCCGGCTGGCGCATGCTGCGCATGATTGATACCTCCCTGGATCTGTTCAAGATGGAAACAGGAGACTATATCCCTGATTTTCGCGATGTTGAAGTTGTGGCAGTGTTGCAGACGGTCCTGGATGAGATTGAACCTGCTTTTAAAAGTAAAAAAGTTCAGCCTGTCATCAACAAAAATCTCCAGAATAACAGTGGCTCTGTTTGGATGAAAGGCGAGGAGCACCTGTTTTACGGCATATTATCCAACCTTATAAAGAATGCATTTGAGGCTTCGCCGGAAAAAGAACAGGTCAGCATTAACCTGATGGACACACCTCATCCGGCCATCTCAATTGAAAACAAAGGCGTGGTCCCATTGTCCATTCGTCCACATTTTTTCCAGAAATACATGACACACGGCAAGAAAAGCGGAACCGGACTGGGGACATATTCTGCAAGACTCATGGCCAACACCATGGGTTATGACCTGCAACTGAGCACCTGCGATGACAAAGGCACTACAACCCTGACTTTGACAGTGGCCGGTTAAGAACTTTTTCAACACTCAGATAACACTACAGCGAAACTTATGATTGACCTCCGGGGACTGGCTCTCCCCGCACTTATTTTTTCCAATAAAACCAAGATCATTTTTAATAAAATAAGTGCGGGGGTGCCTGTCCCCAATTGAGGTACAATATTATATTTTATAAGTTTCGCTGTAGTGATAAGGGTTTGTCATAAAATAAGTTTTATATAATGTTTGCAATAAAATAATCCGGCCTGTGTGTCACAAAATCATATTCAAGTAGGTGTCGAAGTACCTGTCCCACTTATTCCTCTTCACCATTCCCTGGGCTGAAACTTCTCGTCATTGCGGATCACCACGGTTTCTCCACTTTGGGCCAGGACGTACAGGCCCTTGCGGTAGGCAAAACGAGC
>PWSL01000126.1 GCA_003563255.1 Desulfonatronospira sp.
ACAAAAACCAGCAATCAGGAGTACACAACATGCCCAAAGTAGCAATCTTCATGGGAAGCAAGTCCGATCTGGACCTGGTCAGACCCTGCGCCAAGATTCTAAGCGACCTGGAAATCGAGCATTTCATGACCATTTCTTCGGCCCACCGCACTCCGGTACGCACCAGAGAACTGGTGCAGGAAATGGAGTCCAAAGGTTGCAAAATCTTTATCTGCGCTGCCGGCATGGCCGCCCACCTGGCCGGAGCAGTTGCAGCCCAGACCATCAGGCCGGTTATCGGCATCCCCCTGGCTGCATCCAGCTTGAGCGGCTGGGACTCTCTGCTGGCCACAGTGCAGATGCCTCCGGGCTTTCCAGTGGCCACAGTTGCCCTGGACAAGGCCGGTGCCAGAAACGCAGCCTGGATGGCCGCCCAGATCCTGGCCCTGGAGGATGACGCCCTGGCCGGTAAAATCAGGCAGGCCCGGGAGAATATGGCCCGGGACGTGGAAGTGGCGGCCCGGGAGATCTAGTGAATGAACGTATCAGCCCGGCCCTGATCAGCCTGGCCTGCATCTTTTCCGGCAGCCTGGTAATAGCCGCGGTCATTTCTTCCAAAATAATCAGCGTGGGACCCATTGTGGTCCCGGCAGGCATCCTGGCCTACTGCCTGACCTTTGTGACCTCGGATGTCATAAGTGAGATCTGGGGGAAGAATACGGCCAGGCAGGTGGTGGCCGGAGGCTTTGCAGCCCTGGTTGTCTGCCTGGGACTGGTACACCTGGCCCTGGCCTGGCCGGGTGCTCCCTTCTGGGAAAAAGGCCAGGCCTTTGAACAAGTCCTGGGAGCAACCCCCAGGATTATTCTGGCTTCTCTGGCTGCTTATCTGGTCAGCCAGTACCACGATGTCTGGGCCTTTCACTTCTGGAAAAAGACATTTCGCGGCAGACACCTGTGGCTTAGAAACAATCTGTCCACCACCGTGTCCCAGTTGATTGACAGCACCATTTTTATCTGTATAGCATTTCTGGGAGTCATGCCCATTCTGCCCCTTATACTGGGCCAGATGGCGGTAAAACTTATAATTGCCCTCCTGGACACCCCTGTGGTGTATCTCCTGGTGTGGCTGATCAGAAGATCCGACCGGAAGGAACAATACACTACAGCCGGGTAGCCATCAATTATCGAAGACCCTTTTGACCTATGTCCCTGCGATAATACATGCCTTCAAAATGTATTCTGTCCACGGCCTGGTAGCAGCGTTTAATGGCGTCCTGCAGATCAATGCCCAGGGCTGTAACCCCCAGCACGCGTCCCCCGCTGGTGACCAGCCGCCCGTCTTTATATGTTGTGCCCGCATGAAAGACCTTGACCCGGGAATCTTCCTCGGCTTCCTCTATTCCGGTAATTTCATGCCCTTTTTCGTATTTTCTCGGATATCCCTTTGCTGAAAGAACTACACAGACTGAAGCCTCATTTTTTACCCGCAGTTCCTGTTGATCCGCCCTGCCATAAACACAGGCCATAATAACATTCAGGAGATCCGAATCCATCAGCATCATCAGAGGCTGACATTCGGGATCACCGAAACGAACATTATACTCAAGCACTTTAGGCCCGTCTGCAGTAAAAAGCAGACCTGCATACAAAACACCTTTGAAGGTCTGGTCAGTCTGTTCCAGGTGCTGCAGCATGGGCCTTATAACCATATCTGCAGTTTCCTGGTATTTTGCGGCCGGTAGCACCGGTGCCGGGCTGTAGGCCCCCATTCCCCCGGTGTTTGGTCCGGTATCGTTTTCTCCGATTCGCTTGTGATCCTGGGATGAAGGCAGAAGCAGAAATTGACGCCCGTCGCACAGGGCCAGAAATGAGGCTTCTTCTCCACTCAAGGCCTCTTCAATGACCACCCGGTCTCCGGCCTTGCCGAATACCTGCTTGACCAGCATATCATCCAGGGCTTCCCGGGCCTCTTCAAAATCCTGGGCCACCACCACCCCTTTTCCGGCAGCCAGCCCGTCTGCCTTGATCACCACCGGAAACCCGCCGGAGCGCAGTTGAGCGACAGCCTGGCTGAAATCCTCAAACACCCTGTACCGGGCGGTAGGGACTTCCGCCTCGTTCATCAGGGACTTGGCAAAGGCCTTGCTCCCTTCAAGCTGGGCAGGATAAGCCCCCGGACCGAAGCACAGAACCTTTTCCTTTTCCAGGGCGTCCGCCAGTCCAAGCACCAGGGGCAGTTCCGGCCCCACTATGACCAAATCCACATTTTTCTCCCTGGCCAGCTTTACCAGTCCGGGGATATCATCGGACTCCACGGCCACGTTCTCTCCTTCCATGGCAGTGCCGCCATTCCCCGGAGCAATGAAAAGCCTTTCCAACCTGGGACTCTGCTTGATTTTCCAGGCCAGAGCGTGCTCCCTTCCTCCAGAACCGACTATCAATATCCGCATAACTGCTCCAGTTAATTTTAACGCGGGCTCTGCCCGCAATCCAGTTATCAGTTATCTGTACTCTGTTAGTGGCTTACTCCTGAAACCCTGTCATAAAAAACAA
>PWSL01000445.1 GCA_003563255.1 Desulfonatronospira sp.
GTCAATAAATTTGAATATATACCTGGTCTGGACCTAAAGATATTTTGATTTGCCAAAAAAGCCAATAAAAACAAAATATTAAAAAAAATTTTGACTGTCCAGAATGAATGAGTAAGCCACAAATTGGCGGTAAAAAATGTCTTCAGCTCCCTATGTCACCTGTCAGGAAATCAGCAAGTCCTATTCAGCAAAACCGCTTTTTTCCGGACTTGAGATCAGTTTTCTGGAACAGGAGCGTACCGGACTCATCGGTCCCAACGGATCTGGAAAATCGACCCTGCTCAAGATCATGGCCGGACATGAGTCCCCAGATTCAGGCAGCATCATCCTCAGGCGGGATATCCGTCTGGCCTATCTTCCTCAGACCGAAGATTTTTCCGGCTTTGCAAGTATTGAGCAGGCCCTGATGGACGCAGTTCCAATCAGGGATGCCCAGGCTTATGTCCAGGTCCAGAAGACAGCCGGCCGAATGGGTTTCTATAATCTGGATGAGCAGGTGACCACCTTGTCCGGAGGCAGACTCAAGAGGCTGGCCATGGCCAGGGTCCTGGTTCAGAAGCCTGACCTTGTCCTGCTGGACGAACCCACCAATCACCTGGATCTGGAGGGTATTCTTGTTCTGGAAAAGATCCTGTCCGGTTCGGACTTTGCCTTTATCGTGGTCAGCCATGACCGGGCTTTTCTGGAGAACATCACCACCAGGATCGTGGAACTGAACAGGATATACCCAAAAGGATATCTGGAGGTGGCAGGAAGCTATTCCCGTTTTCTGGAAAGGCGTCAGGAGTTCATCAGCTCCCAGGAACGCCTGGAACAGGGACTGGCCAACAAGACCAGAAGAGAGGTGGAATGGCTGCGCCAGGGGGTAAAGGCCAGGACTACCAAGGCCAGGTACAGGAAAGAAAAGGCCTTTGCCCTGCAGGATGAATTGAGTGAGGTCAGGTCCAGGACAAACCGGACCAAAACTGCTGAGATGGAGTTTTCAGGAACCGGCCGTAAGACCAGAAAACTGATCAAAGCTGAAAACCTGGCTTTGACCCGCCAGGAGCGCATCCTGTTTGAAGATTTGAGTTTCATCCTGTCTCCCGGGAGTTGTCTCGGCATCATGGGGCCCAATGGAGCAGGCAAGAGCAGCCTGCTGGGTCTTCTGGCCGGGGAAATGGAGCCGGACCAGGGAAGTGTTGTCCGGGCACCTGAGCTGCGGGTGGTTCTGTTTGACCAGCAAAAACAGGAGCTGGACCGCAATCAGACCCTGAAGGAGGCCCTTTGTCCCAGCGGAGACCAGGTAATATTCCAGGACCGGGCCATTCATGTTGTCACCTGGGCCAAAAAGATGCTTTTCACCCCGGAGCAGCTTGCTTTGCCCGTATCCAGACTGTCCGGCGGGGAACAGTCCAGGCTGCTCATTGCCAGACTGATGCTTGAGCCTGCTGATGTGCTTCTGCTGGACGAACCCACCAATGATCTGGACATCCCCACCCTGGAAATCCTGGAACAGAGTCTGCTGGACTTTGCAGGGGCTGTGGTCCTGATTTCCCATGACCGGATGTTTGTGGACACCTTGTGTGACCGCCTGCTTCTGGTGGACGGGACTGGAAGGACCGAGTTCTTTGCAGACTACCACCAGCTGGCCAGAGCTCGGGATGAACAGGATAAGCCAGGGCAGCCTGAGAAAAAAGAAGCCCGGTCCAGATCCAGAAAACCGACCAAGATGTCCTACAAGGACCAGCTGGAGTATGAGGCTATTGAAAAGAAAATTGAACAGGCTGAAGATAAAGTGAATGAGTTGCGCCGGGAGATGGAGATGCCGGAAGTAATGAGCGATGCATCAAGACTGGAGGAATTATACGCCAGGCTTGAACAGGCTGAAGAAAAAGCGGCAGCTCTTTATGCCAGATGGGAAGATCTAGAAAGAATTGCAGATGAATTCAGGGGGTAGATTATTTGTTTGATCATTGAATAAAAAGTCTCACGGTCTGGGGATGGGTAGCCCGATTCAAATGTTTTTTGTTTACTTGGCCTGAAGTTGAAAAAAATGGCTTTATTGGGTTTTTCTGATACCAAGCTAACTTGGTTCAGACCCATTGGCAACCTGCAGACTCTTACAGTGCCCCTTTTGAGGGTGGAACAGGCTTTCTAAGGCAAAATAACAGTCTGTTTTTGAAAATATCGTCATAGAGTTCAATAGATTAGCTCGGTCTGAACCCAAACACAGTCTCAAGCGCAGAGGCTTGGAGCGGACCTGACCAGATCCTTGAGGCAATAGATGAAAATATTTGATCTCAGCCATCGTATCGAGCCCGGCATGCCTGTGTATCCGGGTACTGAAGGCCCGGTTTTCGAACATCCTTTTGACCTGGCCAGAGACGGATTTGTGGAGATAAGGATATCGATGATGTCTCACACAGGTACCCACATGGATGCCCCGGCCCATATCCTGGACAGGGGAAAAACCCTGGACCGCATGCCCATTTCGGCGTTTTACGGACAGGGGGTATGCATTGACGTGAAAGCGGAGCAAAAGGAAA
>PWSL01000177.1 GCA_003563255.1 Desulfonatronospira sp.
CCCCTGCGGGGGAGCTTGTTATTCATATACACCGGCTCGGTGGATATGAATATTAAATTCTTCTCCTGCTTATCTCTCAGCGAGCTCTGCGCCTCTAGGGCCGGCAGGCCCGGGCGTGAGATATTCTTTTCTTAACATGCAAGTACGCTTAAACCGGAAGAACCATAACCTTTTCCAGCAAGGAGCAACCATGTCTCTTTCCCCAAAAGCATCTGAGCCTTCAGTACAAAGCAATGATTTTGCCAGTCTGCCGGACGACATTGTGCGCAACATTGAATCCATCCTGGGCGACGAAGCCCATGTACCTGACAGCTATCGATATTATCACGGTCTGGCCTACAGTGTTCGGGAGCAGCTGATTCGGAACTGGATGAATACCCAGCGGGCCTATTATGATTCCATGGTCAAGCGGGTCTATTACCTGTCTCTGGAATTCCTGCCGGGTCGTTTTTTGATGAACTGTTTGACGAACATGCAAATCCGAAAAGTTTGTTCAGAAGCTGTGGAAAACCTGGGACTGACCATGGAAGAACTGGAAGAGGTGGAAATGGACGCCGGTCTGGGTAACGGAGGCCTGGGCCGGCTGGCCTCCTGCTATGTGGACTCCATGGCCAGTTTGTGCATTCCGGGATACGGCTACGGCATCCTGTACGATTATGGAATATTTTTCCAGTCCATTGTTAACGGCTGGCAGGAGGAAAGCTGTGACAACTGGCGTCGCCAGGGTGTGCCCTGGGAAATACCCCGGCGGGAACAGCTTTATGAGATCAGGTTTTACGGCCGCTCGGAAGCATATCAGGATGACCAGGGGCGACTTCGTTATCGCTGGGTGGATACCGGCAACGTCATGGCCATGCCCTGCGACATCCTGATTCCCGGCTACGGCGGGGAACATGTGACCAACATGCGCCTCTGGACTGCCCGGTCCAGCAGTGATTTCAGCCTGAAGCACTTCAATCTCGGGGATTACATGCGGGCCATGGAAGACAAGGTCATCAGCGAAAATCTGACCAAGGTCCTCTACCCCAACGACGAGCTGATGCAAGGCAAGGAACTGCGCCTCAAGCAGCAGTATTTTCTGGTAGCGGCGACATTTCAGGACATCATGCGCCGCTACAAAAAGGAGCACGGTGCCCTGTCCGCCTTTGCCGACCATGTGGCCGTCCAGCTCAACGACACCCATCCATCCATCGCCGTGGCTGAGTTGATGCGCCTGCTCCTGGACGAGGAGGGTATGTCCTGGGAGCAGGCCTGGTCCATCTGTACGCGCACTTTTGCCTATACCAACCACACAGTCTTGCCCGAGGCCCTGGAAACATGGCCCGTGGACCTTATCGGGCACGTCCTGCCCCGGCACCTGGAGATCATCTATGAGATCAATCACCGTTTTCTGCAGGAGGTGGCCGAGCGCTTTTCCGAAGATCAGGGGCGGCTGGAACGGATGTCCATCATTCAGGAAGGTCCGGTGCGCAGGGTGCGTATGGCCAATCTGGCCATCGTCGGCAGTCATACCGTCAATGGCGTAGCCGCCCTGCACTCGGAAATCATCAAAAATGGCTTGTTTCGGGATTTCGACGAATTCTTTCCCGGCAAGCTGACCAACGTCACCAACGGGGTTACGCCCAGACGCTGGCTGCTGCAGATTAATCCAGACCTGTCGGAACTGATCACTTCGGCTATTGGTCCGGACTGGACCTGCAACCTCGATCTGCTTCGTGATCTTATTCCGCTGGCCGACGACTCTCAATTCAGGCAGGCTTTTGCAGCGGCCAAGCTGGCAAACAAGAAGCGTCTGGCCAGATATGTCCTGCGCAGGATGGGCATGGGCATCAACCCCCATACTATGTTCGACTGCCAGTTCAAGCGCATGCACGAATACAAACGCCAGTTATTGAATGTACTTCATATCATAACCCGCTACAACCGACTCAAAAGCAATCCCGGCGTCGACCACCCTGCGCGTACTATTCTGTTTGGTGGCAAGGCCGCTCCCGGCTACTTCATGGCCAAACTGATCATTAAACTCATTAATTCCGTAGCCGGGTTGATCAACAACGATCCCGAAGTCAACAGGCACCTGAGAGTGTTGTTTCTGCCCAACTATTGTATATCCCAGGCCGAAAAAGTGGTCCCGGCCGCGGACCTGTCAGAGCAGATATCCACAGCCGGCTACGAGGCCTCCGGAACCGGAAACATGAAATTTTCTCTAAACGGGGCACTGACCATCGGCACCATGGACGGTGCCAACGTGGAGATCATGGAAGAGGTCGGGGCGGACAATATTTTCATCTTCGGCCTGGAAGAAGGTCAGATCGAGGCCGAAAGGCGTCAGGGCTACGACCCTTTCAGCTACTATGAAAAGGACCAGGAGCTGAAACAGACCCTGGACATGATCGCTGCCGGCCGTTTTTCTCCTGATGACCCGGGACTTTTCATGCCCATCATCGACAATCTGCTCCGGAACGGCGACTACTACTTGCTCCTGGCCGACTACCGCCCTTATGTTCAAGCCCAGGAAAGGGTCGACGAACTCTACGCCGATAAGGAGCAGTGGATGCGCAAGGCCATTCTGAACACGGCCAATATGGGCAAATTTTCCAGCGACCGGGCGGTCATGGAGTACGCCAGAAAGATATGGAACGTAACCCCTTTAACTGCTGAACAACTGAGCGGGTGAACAGGGGTGAACAATTAACATTACAGCGAAACTTATATATTGACCTCCGGGGACTGGCTCTCCCCGCACTTATTTTTAAAATGCCGTCAAACATCCTTCAGAAAAAGGTTTGGGGGTGCCTGTCCCCAATTGAGACAGGTGATAAATTTTTGAAGTTTCGCTGTAGTGTTAACTGGTAGTGGAAAATGTGGATCATCTGACTCTTTGACTTTACTGACTACAGCGGCTGCAAAAAGTCCTTTTTGCAGTCGCATCTAGTGTTAACTCTCCATAAATAATCATTTGCGAGGAAAGTTTTATGTCTGCAACACAGGAAAAATCAGGCTCCCCGAGTTCAAATGCCCAGACCGGCATTTTTTTTACCAAACAACCCATACTGGACAAAAAACGCCGCATCTGGGGGTATGAGCTCCTGGGCGCGGAACTGCGCGAGGGAATCTTCAACGTGTTTTCCCAGCAGGAGAGTTCTGCAAGCCTGGCCTCGACCGCCTATCTAGGCCTGCAGGGGGCAATGGAACGGGGCAAGAAGGTCGCGGTGGCCTTTGATGCCAAAAGCATTCTGGACGGTGCCCCTTATGCCCTGCCTCCCGGCCATGGTGTTCTGCGCGTTCTGGCAGGGGCAGCCAGGCAGCCTGAAGTTCTGGAAAGCCTGCAGGACATGCGCCAGCAGGGATATCTTGTGTCCATTGATTTGGATCCGGGCTCTGTGGATCAGGGGCTCTGCGCTCAAGCCGACATACTTGTGCAGGACTTTGCTTCTGCCAGGGTCAACGGCCTGGCTGAACAGGCAGCGCAAACCAAGACACAGTTGCTGGTGCGCGGCGTGCAGAGCATCGAGCAGTTCGAGAAGGCCAGGGATATGGGTTTTACGCTCTACCAGGGCGGTTTCTTCAAGGAGCCTGAACCCATGCCCGGCCGGAAACTGTCCTCCAGCCATGTCTCCCGGATCAACCTCTTCCAGCTTATGGAATCCGAGGATCCGGACTTTAAAAAACTTGCCGCGGTTATCGGTCCGGATGTCTCCATCAGCTTCCGCCTGCTTTCGTACCTGAACAGTCCGTTCTTCGGGCTGAGCCGCAAAATTCAGTCCATTGACCAGGCCATTGCCTTGCTTGGCTGGAACAAGCTCAAGACATGGCTCAGGGCAGTGATTATCGCTGACATGGCCGGGCAGGAGGAGGTTCCCCAGGAACTTGCCGCTCTTTCCCTGCAGCGGGCCAGGTTTTTTGAACTTTTGTCCACGGAGTACGACTGGTGGGGATTCCAGCCGAATACGCTGTTCCTGGTGGGCATTTTCTCTTTGCTGGACGTAATTCTCGGTATGCAGATGAAAGACCTGGCCGAAAAGCTTCCCCTGGATCCCAGGCTGAAGGCCGCCTTGTGCCGGGATGCCAAAAGCGAATACCTGCCGCTGTTCAATTTACTTTCAGCCTTCGAGGATGGCGACTGGGAGAGTCTGGAAACCCAGACCCGGCAGCTGGGTCTGGAACTTGAGCAGGTCAAAGCCTTCCACGCCCAGGCCAGGGATTGGTCTGAAGCTTTCTTTTCCCAGCCGAACCAGGCCCAGTAATACTGGCTATTTAAGTCTTGCAGGAGTAACTTCTCAATAACTCCGGGCAGTATTCCTGGATACCGGCTTCCGCCGGTATGACATCACAATGCAACGACCTGTTTTCATCCGTCATTCCGGCGAAAGCCGGAATCCAGGTATTTTCTTAGAACCATTCATGAGATGCCGAAACCGGCCATTTCTTGTTTTTTATGACAGGATTTCACCTGTAAGTCACTAGGCTTTTCCGCGACCTTGCACGGAAAAAGTGGCCCCTTGGGGGCATCATTCGGTTAACCCTTGCAGGACGCGTTGAGCACGGGGACTGGCTCTCCCGGCATTTATTTTTCTAATCTGTTGCTTGTTCAATAAAAAATAAGTGCCGGGGTGCCTGTCCCCATAAACATGCAAGCAGGGATTTTTTTTCTTTTCTTTCTTGTTCCCAGGCTCCAGCCTGGGAACAGGAGGTAACCAGGAACGAAGAACCAGGAACCGATTTTAACGACCAACATGTTTGTTTGAAATCTGTGCTAAGCGCCTAAACAGATACACTACATACAAATGATTGCCAGAATAAAATACTCAATACAAAAGGAATTTTTTTATTTAGGACTCTTTTCCTCAATCATATTATTGGTTGTTGTGGGAATGTTGTTTTCTTTTGTATTTTACAGGTTAAGCATTGAAAATGTGAACAACTCTCTTAAGAGTGCCAACAGAGAGGTCAGCATTTTCATCGAAGGATATTTCAATGAAGTAAAGAATACTACGGATATCCTGGCAGAAAACCAGGACATTATCGATGCCAAGACAAATGAACAGGCCCGTGCTAAAGCCCTTGAAATCTACAAGAGTATTGCATCAGCAAATTCAAATATCGCTTACATTTATTCCGGTTATGCAAACGGATTATTATTAATAAACGATTACATTCCACCCGACAATTTTGATCCCACTATAAGACCATGGTATACTATAGCTATGCAGGCTAAGCCGGCTACATCCATAGGAGTACCTTACCAGGAGGCGAAAACAGAAGAATGGCTTATTTCTCAGTCCAAGGCTTTTAAGGATGATCAGGGGAATTATATCGGAGTTGTGGCAATTGATTGTTCTTTAGAAGAGATTATCCGACAGCTGAGTGAAAGGCATTTCTATGAATCTCAGCGTACATATATCATGGATCAAAATGGAAAAATCATAGTCCATCCAGATAAAATATATCTTGGAGAGTATCTTCCCCAGATAAAAGAGAATATCTCCCAGAAACATGGCAAACTGAGATACACCCTGGAGAACAAAAAAGTTTGGGGGTATTACAACACTCTGGATACTACAGAATGGCATGTCATTAGTGTGGTGGATCGCCGGGAGATTATCCAGCCGATGATCTGGCGTATAATAACCTATACACTTGTTGCAGTTGGCCTGGCATTGGGCCTGGGTATGCTTCAGAGCCAGATATTTGGACGCCGTTTCGCCCATCCACTGATGGATTTGGGGAAACGTATCACCGACATTACCCAGGGCAAGCCCAAAAGAGAAGCCAGGTATAGTCATTCCAACCAGGAAATAGCCGCTATAGCGGAAAATATTGAACACCTGGCAGAAGATTCTCTCAACAGAAAAGCCAATGAACTCAGAGCGATACTTGAGTCTACAGTGGAAGGAATTTTGGTGGTCAGCAGGGACCGTCAGGTTATCTATGTCAACCCCCAGTTTTATGACATGTGGGGAATACCCCTGGATAGCCTGGACTCTAGAGATGATCATATCTTGACCGGTTTTGTATTGGATCAGTTGGCTGAACCCGATAAATTTTTAGAAAAGATACAACTACTCTATGATTCAGATCAGGAAGAAAAAGATACTCTTTACTTCAAGGACGGTCGAATTTTTGAGAGGTTTTCACGGCCTCTTTTCGAGGGGGAGGTTCTGGTTGGGAGGTTATGGAGCTTTCGGGATGTCACCCAGCAAAAAAATACTGAGGATAAACTGCGTCTTATGGCAATAACCGATGAGTTGACCGGGCTGTGGAACCGTAGATATTTTATGCATGTCGCTCAAAAAGAATTTGAAAGGGCCAAGCGTTATGATCAACATTTATCCTTGCTCATGCTTGATATAGACCACTTCAAGCGTATCAACGACACCCTGGGACACGCAGCAGGAGATGCGACCCTGCAATATTTGGGTTCCCTCCTCAACAACATGATGCGTGCTATGGATACAGCCGGAAGGCTTGGAGGCGAGGAATTCGGTGTTCTCTTGCCCAGCACAGACCTGGAAAATGCGGTGATTTTGGCAGAAAGACTAAGATCAGAGATTCAGGGAAACACTCTGGATTATACCGGCTCCAGGATACAGTTTACTGTAAGCATCGGAACAGCCAGTTATCTTCAGGGAGACCAGAGCTTGGAAACAATATTGCAACGGGCCGATACCGCACTGTATAAGGCTAAATTCCAAGGCAGAAATCAGGTTGTTTCAGGCTGAATCTACCCTAAGTCGGGGCGGGACCCGTAAGGAAAAGGTATCAGCCGCTTTGCGGCTGAAAAAAACTTACTTCCTGGATACATACCGCGGATGAGGTGGAAGCATGTGTATACCAGGTTCTTCATTCCTGGGATGTATAAGGAGGATGCATCATGACTGCAGACAATCTGGTTTTTCTTGAAAACATTGAATGGTTTGACAGAACCGGCAAAGAGCTTTTGCACCGCAAGCCCCAGAAAGGTTCCGGGGATATCAAGTTCGGGGCTCAGCTTACGGTGCGTGAAAGCCAGGCGGCCGTATTTTTCTACAAAGGCAAAGCTGTTGAAGTATTCGGTCCGGGAAGGCATACCCTGGTAACCGCCAATATTCCAGTTCTGACCAAGCTGCTGAGTATGCCCTGGGCCTTCAACAGTCCCTTGAGGGCCGAGGTGTATTTTGTAAATATAAAGATTTTTACCAATCTCAAGTGGGGGACCAGAGACCCGGTGGCCTTTAAGGACAGCGAACTGGGCCTTGTCCGCCTCAGGGCCTTCGGGGTGTTCAACCTGCAGGTTGTTCAGCCCCTGCTGTTCGTAAACAAACTGGTGGGCACCATGGGCATGTACACTACAGAAGAAATCGAAGAATATCTGAACAGAGTCATTGTTTCCAGGTTCAATGACTATATGGGAGATAATATCGACTCCATTCTCAACCTGCCCTCCATGTACGATGAGCTTGCCCGTGGCTTGATGAAGAGGCTGCTGAAAGATTTTTCGCATTTCGGCCTGGGTCTGACCCATCTGTATGTCAACTCCATAACCCCGCCCCCGGAAGTACAGCAGGCAATTGACGACCGCTCCCGCATGGGGGTTTTTGATGATATGAACAAGCTGATGCAGATGAAAGCCGCCATGTCCATGGAAAAGGCGGCCCAGGCTGAAGGAGGGGCCGGACAGGGCATGGGCATGGGCATGGGACTTATGATGCCTGCCATGTTCGCCCAGTATTTTGCAGCAGCCAGGCCGCAGCCTGAGGCCAAAGAAATGCAGCATCCTTGTCCGGGATGCGGCAAACCTGTACCTGATGAAGCCAGGTTTTGCAGTCATTGCGGTCAACAGCAGGTGGTATTTTCCGAGTGTGACAATTGTGGTAGAAATCTGGACCCGGATGCCAGATTCTGCTCAGGTTGCGGACATCCGGCAGAAAAACAGTCCGGGCCAAAGTTCTGCACTCAATGTGGTTCTGAAAACCTGGCGGAATCTGTGTTTTGCAACCAGTGTGGTGAGAAGATTTAGACTTGCTCTTGAAGTCCTGTCATAAAATACAAGAAATTGATATCAGTTAGGGGACTATCCCCGGGCCGGTTCCGGTACCCCCTGAATGATTACTACTGACCCACAACCTGCAGCAGAGTATCTGTTTAGCGATTTTAGGAAAGCAGGGGACAGGCACCCCCGCACTTATTTTTCTGAAGGATGTTTGACAGTATTACAAAATAAGTGCGGGGAGAGCCAGTCCCCATGCCACATCCAAAGCGCTAAACAGATACACAGCATGATAACCTGAATGCGCCGTCAATCAAAAATCCTTATCGACCATCAATGTCCCCAGTGCGGGGCTCCGGCTGTTCTCGAGGAGACGGATCACCTGTTTTCCTGCGAATACTGCCGGGTCAAGTCGTTTCTCATAAGCAAAGACTATTTCAGATATATTATTCCCGACTCAGCCCCCGGAGAAAAGGATCTCATATACTTTCCCTACTGGAGGTTCAAGGGGTGCCTGTTTTCATCCACTCCCAGAGGAATAAAAAAAAGGATCCTGGATATCAGCAGCAAGTCTTTGAACTCGGATAACTTCCCCCTGTCCCTGGGCCTGAGACCTCAGACCCAGAGGCTCAAGTTTCTCTCCCCGGATAAAAAAGGCCTTTTTCTGCAACCGGACGTTTCTTTCGGCGATGTCCTTGGTACGACAACAAAAAGGTTCAGATCCAGCCTGCCAGGGCCTGTATTCCTCAACAGCTTTATCGGGGATACCATCAGCATGATTTATGCTCCGTTTTATCTTCAGCAGGGCGAGGTCATGGATGCAGTCCTGAACCGTGTGGCAACTACTGCCGCATACGGGGAGACCAGGCTGGAAGATTACACTGCCTCAGATCCCGGGTGGAGAATCAAATTCATACCCGCCCTTTGTCCTGCATGCGGTTGGGATATAGACGGTTGCAGGGACAGCCTGGCTTTTACCTGTCACAATTGCAACTCCATGTGGCTTCAATCCAAAGACAGGTTCATCCCCCTTGAATTCGCCACCATGCCTTACAGTCAGAACAACATGCTTTATCTGCCGTTTTACAGGATAGAAACGGACATCTCGGGGCTGGACCTGAAGTCTGCTTCAGACCTGATCCGCCTGGCCAATCTGCCAAGAATGGTGCAGGACAGCTGCAGAAAACAAAAGTTTTATTTCTGGACCCCGGCTTTTAAAATTCGCCCCAAAGAGCTTCTCGGGTTTGCAACCGGACTTACCCTCTCCCAGCCCCAGGAAGACTGGCATAAGGACCCGCCCGGGCAAAAAACCCATCCGGTCACCCTGTCCGCTTCAGATGCTGCAGGGTTGACCAAAGTGGTCCTGGCCGACTTTCTAAGGCCCGTTTCATTGCTCCATAATTTAAGACAGATAAAGATCATGCCCCGTCAATACCTTCTGGTATACCTGCCCTTTGACTCCCGGGGAAATGAACTTTACCAGCAACACTACAGAATGCGCCTGAACAGAAACGTGTTGAACTATGCTGCTTATCTGTAAGAACTGGACAGTCAAAAGTTTTTTTGTAACCATCTGTTTGTATTTTTTTTTATAGCAGATCAGTATGTCTTTAAGGCCAGACCAGATATCTATCCAAATTTATTGACTTTATTTCTTTCAACCAAGAACGAAGAACCAAGAACTATGAACTCTCAAGTTTAAGAATCAAGTTTTCAGATCTTATCGCGTCCTGCCCTACTGCCGGAAATGTTTCTATTGCGTACCCCCTTGCTTGGTTACCGGGGTTCACCCCTCGTTCCCAGGCTCCAGCCTGGGAACGTTTAGTTCTTGCGGCTCCAGCCGCTTCTTCAAAATGTGGCTGGAGCCACAAAAAAATGGTGTTCCCAGGCTGGAGCCTGGGAACAAGA
>PWSL01000486.1 GCA_003563255.1 Desulfonatronospira sp.
GGGGTCTTATTCCCGCAAGGAAAAAACATGCTTCTTCAATCTCTTTTATCTGTGTCAATCTGTGTGATCTGTGGGCTAAAAACTCTTATCTTATCTGGGTTGCGGGCATAGCCCGCGTTAGGAAAGTCACAAACAGATACCAGCAGTGCAATAATACTTATTTGGGTGCCAAACATATGATTCTGCTTACAGCAGCCACCTCCAGAGAGCTCAAACATTTTTGCAGTACCCTGTCCGGTTATGATTTTCAGGACGGCACAGGTTGTTGTAGCTGGGCTGGGGGTGAACGGGTGCACCTTCTCGCCTGCGGCGTAGGGCCCTTGAATGCCGCCCTGGGGCTGCAGGGTTTTCTGGTGACCAATCCCGGCATTGATCTGGTGATAAACCTGGGTATAGCCGGCAGCTATGACCTGAAACTGATGCCTGTGGGTGCGGTTTGTGTTGCCACGGCAGAAATCTGGCCTGAATACGGCGTTCGGACCGGTGCCACAGCAGCAGATCCCCAACTGCTTGGTTTTCCCCTGAGCAAGCTGGGCACAGAAGCAGTCTGGAACAGGATTGAGCTTGATCCCGGAGCCATATTCAAATATGATGGTATCTTTTGTGAAAGCCTCCCACCCAACTGGGTCAAGGCGGTCTCCCTGACAGTGGCGGGAGTCAGCGGCACCCCTGAACTGGCCCGGGACCTGGCCCGGACCTATAATGCCGGCATGGAGAATATGGAGGGTTTCTCCCTGGCCTATGTCTGCAGGATGCAGGGTATACCTTTCTTTGAAGTCAGAAGTATCTCCAACCCGGCCGGCTCCAGGGATAGCCGGGACTGGAATTTCAAAGCCGCTTTCAGGTCCCTGGCCAAGGTACCTTCACAACTGTTAAAGCGGGGATAATTCCGCGTGTCCGTTTCAAAATCTTTCACTGTGGCCATATCCCCCTGCCCCAACGACATTTTTATATTCGGGGCCTGGATCCTGGGACTGATACCGGACCTGCAGGGGTACAGAAGCAGATTTCACTTTAGGGACGTGGACATTTTGAACCAGTGGGCCGGGGGAAAGTCCTGCTGCCTTGTCAAGGTATCCGCCGGCCTGGCCCTGGACCTGCAGGAAGACTACTTTATACTGTCCAGCGGGGCTGCCTTCGGCCTGGCCCACGGACCCAAACTGGTGACCCGCAAAGGCCTTGAGAGTCGGCCGGAGATCATTGCCGTTCCAGGATTGCAGACCACTGCCTGCACCCTGCTGAAAGCCGCCCTTGATTACGCTTTTGAGGCCCTGCCCATGCCCTTCGACCAGATTGTAAACTGCGTCAAACAAGGCCGGGCCGATGCAGGACTCTTGATCCACGAAACAGCCCTGATATACCGGCAATACCACCTGGAGCTGCTTCTGGACCTGGGCTCATGGTGGTCTGAGCAGGCAGGGGACCTGCCCCTGCCCCTGGGCTGCATCATTATGCGCAAAGACCTGGGCCTGGACCTCATGGCCCGTGCAGAGGAGCAGATCCGCTGCAGCCTGGACACTGCCCGGGCGAAACAATCTGAGATCATGCCCCTGATCTCACATCTGGCCCAGGAAATGGATACTCATGTAATCAACAGACACATCCAGGCCTACGTAAACCAGTACAGCCGGGACATGGGCCGATCCGGCAACGAGGCCCTGCAAAAGCTGCAGCAACTGAAAACGGCCTGAAAATCATACACGTCAGACAAGTCCGACAAAACCCCTAAACCAAACACACTCAAATCAATGACCAAACTCAGTGATTTTTTCAGCCGGGAACTGCCGCGCGTGAATGTGACTATTGAACAGGAGTTAGCCCACCTCAACCCCCTGGTAAAAGAGGTTGGCCGGCATATTCTGCTTTCCGGAGGCAAAAGGCTCCGTCCCATGCTGACCATCCTCACCGCCAGGTGCCTGGGCCATCATGGTGAAGACATATATCCCCTGGCATGTTCTCTGGAATTTTTACATTCAGCAACTCTGATCCACGACGACATCCTGGACAACGCCGACACCCGCAGGGGCCGCAAGGCCTGCCACCTGATATTCGGGCTGCACCGTACAGTACTGGCTGGGGACGCCCTGCTGGCTCTGGCCAACCTTATAGTGGCCAGGTACGACATCCCGGCCATGAATTACTGCGTGGCTCAGGCCATTATGCGCACCGCCACCGGAGAAGTGGAGGAAATCGCCCAGATCCGCAGCCCCAGGCCGGACAGGGCCGCCTACCTGGAAATCATCAGGGGAAAAACAGCAGACCTTATCCGGGCCGCGTGCAGCTGCGGGGCTATCCTTGCCGGGGCCGATGAGGACCTGATTGAGCATGCGGACAGCTTCGGGCTCAACGTGGGCATGGCTTTTCAACTGGTGGACGACGCCCTGGATTATGCAGCCGACCATGAACTTCTGGGTAAGCCTTTGGGGGGGGACCTGCGGGAAGGCAAAATCACCCTGCCCCTGATACTCTACCTGCAAACACTTCAGGAGTACCAACAGCGGACCTTACTGCACAAAATGGCCCATGACGAACTTTCTGAAAGTGAAATGAAGCGTATAGTTGACAGTATCCAGGAAATGGGCCTGGATAAAAAGGTCCGGGAGGAAGCTGGAGAATACCTGCAGCTTGCCCGGCAGTCCCTGAAGCACTTTCCCGGCACTCCGCAGAAGTCTCTTCTGCTGGAAATTATTGAGGTTGTCAGAAGCAGGAAGTTTTAAGACAAGGAGTTTATATGGTACTCAAGCTGGAACTGGCCCTGCTGGGGCATGTGCGGGAAGTCCAGGGCGAAGGGGTCGCCTGCAGGATCAACCAGCACCTGGGCATCAGCGTAGACAGCGTACGCATAATCACCTGCTACACAATGTCCGGCATACAGGAATCCCAGAAGCAGGAGATTCTGGACAGGCACATCCTCTCGGACCCAGTGCTGCATAAACCGTCATTTGCACCTCTTGGAGCTGATTTCGACTGGATCATAGAGGTGGGATTCAAGCCCGGAGTGACCGACAACGAAGGTCGCACCGCTGCCAGAGCCCTGCAGCAGGCTTTGAGTGAACCCGGGCCGGATATCCGGGTTTACACCAGCCGCCAATACCTCATAAACGCCCACCTGGAACAAGATCAGGTCACCAGGATAGCCAGAGACCTGCTGGCCAACGACCTTATTCACCGCTATGAGATCAAGAACCGCTCACAGTGGTCCAATCAGCCCGGCTTTGCCCCGGCGGAGGCAAAAGTCACCGGGATTCCAAGTGACGAAGTATCTGAGATCATTATTGAAAACTTAAGCGATGAAGACCTTATGCGGCTCAGCCGGGAAATGGTCCTGGCCCTGAGCCTGGAGGAAATGCATACCATCAGGGATTATTACCGGGATGAACAGGTCCGGTCCCTGAGGCAGAACCTGGGCCTGCCCCGGGATCCAACGGACGTGGAACTGGAATGCCTCGCCCAGACCTGGTCCGAGCACTGCAAGCACAAGATCTTCAACGCCTGCATCGACTATCATAACGCTGAAACCGGCCGCAAAAGCACCATCAACAGCCTGTTTGACACTTACATTGCCTCCAGCACCCGGGACATCCGCAGTCAGAAAAAGGACCAGGACTTCTGCCGCTCTGTTTTCAGGGACAACGCCGGGGTCATAGCCTTTGACCAGGACCTGGACGTGTGCATCAAGGTAGAGACCCACAACAGCCCTTCGGCCCTGGACCCTTACGGCGGGGCCCTTACCGGCATAGTCGGGGTCAACCGCGATCCCATGGGCACCGGCATGGGGGCGGATCTTCTGTGCAACACCAATGTCTTCTGCTTTGCCTCGCCCTTTTATGACCAGCCCCTGCCCCCGCGGCTTCTGCACCCCAGGCGGGTCATGGAAGGCGTGCGCGAGGGAGTGGAGCACGGGGGCAACAAGTCCGGCATCCCCACGGTCAACGGGGCGGTGGTCTTCGAGCCAAGATACCTGGGCAAGCCTCTGGTTTTCTGCGGCACAGTGGGCAGCATCCCGGCCCGGGTAGGAGGCAGGCCGGGTTATCAGAAAAAGGCCTGCTGCGGGGATCACATAGTCATGACCGGCGGACGCATCGGCAAGGACGGAATCCACGGGGCCACCTTTTCCTCCGAGGAACTGCACTCCGGCTCTCCGGCCACCGCCGTTCAGATCGGAGACCCCATAACCCAGCGCAAGATGTACGACTTTATCATCCGGGCCAGGGATCTGGGCCTGTACAATGCCATTACCGACAACGGCGCCGGAGGGCTTTCCTCTTCAGTGGGGGAGATGGCCGAGGACACCGGGGGGTGCGATCTGGATCTGAGCCTGGCTCCACTAAAATACGACGGACTACGCCCATGGGAGATACTTCTGTCCGAGGCCCAGGAGCGCATGACCCTGGCCGTACCCCCGGACAGGCTGCAGGAATTCATGGGCCTGGCCCGGGAAATGGACGTGGAGGCCACTGTGCTCGGCAGCTTCAATGACCGGGGCAGTTTCATGATCCGTTACGCGGACCGGGTGGTGGGCTGCCTGGATATGCATTTTCTGCATCACGGCCTCTCCAGGATGCACCTGAAGGCCGTATGGAACCGGCCCGACCTGCCCTCCCATATCTCTGCGGACCTGCATGAGTCCCAGGCCGGGGATCTTTTGCTGGACATGCTCTCCCGGCTCAATATCTGCTCCAGGGAATATATTATCCGCCAGTACGACCACGAGGTCCAGGGCGGCAGCGTCATCAAGCCTCTGGTGGGGGCAAACCGGGACGGACCCGGGGATGCGGCGGTCATCCGCCCGGTGCTTTCCAGTGACAGGGGGCTGGTTATCTCCAACGGGATCTGTCCCAGGTTCAGCGACCTGGACACCTACTGGATGATGGCCAATGCCATTGACGAGGCCGTGCGCAACAACGTGGCCGCAGGCGGGGATCTCCTGCATATGGCCGGCGTAGACAACTTCTGCTGGTGCGACCCGGTACAATCCCCCAAGACCCCGGACGGACACTACAAGCTGGCCCAGCTGGTCCGGGCCAACCAGGCCCTGGCCCACTTCTGCCGTGGATTCGGTGTGCCCTGCATCTCGGGTAAGGATTCCATGAAAAACGACTACCTGGATCAGGACCTGAAGATATCCATCCCCCCCACGGTGCTTTTCTCGGTGATAAGCGTTGTCCAGGATATAAACCTGTGTCTGAGCAGCGACTTCAAGGCCCCGGACCAGGATATCTATGTGCTGGGACTTACCCGTGACGAACTTGGAGGAAGTGAGCTGAGCTGCCATCTGGACCTCCAGGGAGGCCAGGTCCCCCAGGTGGACATGCTGGCCAACCGCTGGCGCTACCATGCCTTTCACCAGGCTGTAGCAGAGGGCCTGGTAAGCGCCTGCCACGACCTTTCAGACGGCGGCCTGGGGGTAGCCCTGGCGGAAATGGCCATAGGCGGGCGTATCGGGGCCTGCGTGGATATCTCCCTGGTGCTGGCCAGGCCCAGGGATCTGCCCTGGTGGCAAATCCTGTACAGCGAATCCACAGGGCGCTTTATTTTCACTGCGCCCAGCCGCAACAGGCAGAAACTGCAGGATCTTTTTCAGAATCAGTTTCTGGCCCGTATAGGGCGCACCACCAGCGGATCTGAACTGGAAATAAACGTGCAGGACAAGACCCTCTGCAGGCTGGACGTAAGCCGCATGGCCAGGGTCTGGCAGAAGACCCTGGACTGGTAGCCCGGAAATATTTTCAAAACGGCTGCCGGCTGACCGCCTGACTTTCAAGAAGCCTGGTTTTAACCTCCAGGCCGGCCAGGGACTCCAGCTCTTCGCTTTTGTTCATGGCCCCGGCAATGTCGCCGGCCAGACAGGTCAGCCCGTGCCCGTCCATGAATATGCTGTCATATTCCCTGGCCTTCTCCCCTACAGCCCTGGCCAGGTCTCTGCTGCCGGGCTCCATTGCCTGTACCCGGCCAAGACCGCCCAGGGCCGCCCTGGCCTCGAACAGGTCCTGTTTTTTGAAAAGAACACCCTCTCCCGCCCGGCTGAGAGCCAGAAGGCTCACCGGATGGGTATGGGCCACTGCCCGGGCCTTTTCCTGGCGCAGATATATCTCCAGGTGCATGCCGCTTTCAATGGACGCAGGCTCCCCTGCAAGGGTCCTGCCGCTTTCAAGCTCCATCACGCTTAGATCACCGGTCCCCAGGGCAGACTTGGAGCATCCCGAGCGGGTAATAAGCACAAGACCCCGGTCCCGCAGGCTAAGGTTGCCGTTGCATCCGCTGAAAAGCCCGCGCTCCCAGCCGCGCCGGCCTGCAAGCACCAGGGCCTGGATCTCTTCCGGAGAAAAATATTTTTGCACGCCGCTTTCTGAGAATCTCTCTTTCAGAACCGGCTTTATGTCCACTATAGGGGTTTTATCCACCACTTCCAGGGGATGCACCACCAGGCGGCAGTCCTGAATCTGCAGGAGCTTCACCTGGTGCAGGCCTATGGGGTTTGGACGATGCGGGGACCTGGTGCAGAACACCCCGTGCAGGGGTTTGGCCGGGTCATTTCTGGGGCGCACCCGGTAGAGGTCTCTTCGCGCCTGATGCAACCAGGTAAGCACAATGATTTCCTGCCCTGGGCCCAGGCGGTGCAGACCCACGGCATATTCTGGCTCAAGTTCAATGGTGCATGGAGGAATATCCGCGTGCCCCTGTCTTGGGCAGTCAGCCGGGTCCAGGTATGAGGATCTGGCCAGACCTATGGTCTTGATGTTCATGATTGAAACCTTTGTTTTGGTCTTGCCTATCAGGAAAACTGGTGGCAATATTCAGTCTGCAGCCTGAATGCTTTAATATAAGATATCTGGTAACCATTCAGAGGGGCCTCGGTGGTGATTACTGGCACCAGGCCAGGGGACTGTCCCTTGCTATGTACTGTCTGTGCAGGTTCACAGAATTTCGCGTTGGTAGTTTTTTATTGGTGCAGGAATAGTGTCGCGGGGACTGTCCCCTGGCCGGTACTGAATGGTTACTCTTCAAGTAACCTGAGAGCAGCAATCAACCTTTTAGTTTTCATCAGGAACGGTACCTAATCATGGGCATGGTGGATGTAACAGAATTAACTCCAGGACAAATCCTTGAGAGCAACGTAGTCACTCCAAATGGACGACTCATTCTCCCCAAGGGGATTGCCCTGACCCCTAGCCATATAGCTTTTCTACACAAATGGGGCATAGCCAGAGTTCAGGTCCAGGGGGACCGGGATGAAGACAAGGAAGTGAACCATGAATTATTGAACAGAATCGAGAATTATCTGGCGCCCCTGTATGCCTGCAACGACATGGAAGATCCCGTTACCAGGGCTGTTTACGAACATGCAGTGAGGCGACTGCTCGCAAGATGTTCCAGCGGATGGATCATCCCAGAAAAAGAGCCCAGTCTGCCTGTCAATGACGGCCAACTGCTGGACAGCTTTTTCGCCGGAGAATTCAGCCTGCAGGATCTGGTAAAGCACGATGTGAAACTGGCTTCCTTTCCGGATATTTATTTCAAAATCCACAAGGCCATAAACTCCCCCAAAAGCACAGCCCATTACCTGGCAGGCATAATCAGCATGGATCCAAGCCTGAGTGCCAAACTCCTAAAAATTGTCAACAGCCCTTTTTACGGCCTCAAAAGCAGGGTTGACACAATATCGCGGGCGGTTGCCATGGTGGGGTTAAACGAACTTTCGACCCTGGCCCTGGGCATATCCGCCATCAATGCCTTCAGGGATATCCCCCGCGAACTTGTGGATATGCGCTCGTTCTGGGCTCATTGTGTGGCTGTGGGCGTCCTGGCCAGGCACCTGGGAAAGAATTTTCCGGAACTCTCCAGGGAAGGACTGTTCGTGTGCGGTCTCCTGCACGATATCGGCAGGCTGGTAATGTTCAGGAGATTGCCGGCCATTTCAACAGAGGCCATTATCTACGCCCAGTCCAATCTTTTGCCCCTGGTGGAGGCTGAACGGGACCTGCTCGGCTTTGAGCATGCCCAGATAGGTGCAGCAATTTTTAAAGCATGGGAGTTGCCCGAATTTATCGCCCAACCCATCGGGGGGCATCACCAGGATGACTGTTTTGATAGTCTATTGCCCGCCATTGTTCATCTTGCTGATTTTATCGCCATTGCTATGGCCTTTTCCGAAAAAGGCTCCCTTATAGCCCCCCCCTTGAGCGCTCGGGCATGCGATACTGTGAAGCTCACTCCTGAAACACTGGATGAAATTCTTCCCCAGGCCCAGGAGGAGTTCGAAACCATTGTCAGTGCTTTCTTCGCGCCAGGACAATCATGAAAGCCCCTATATCAGTGACTTATGTAGCCGCCAGCCTGCGGGTGTTTTTCCTCAGATTGTGGATCTTCTTGCGCAGAATGTCGCGCTCCTTGCGTCTGGACTTGGGCGTTTCCAGCCTTTTGGTCTGCAACTCCTTGATCCTGCCTTTCAGGCTGATAATCTGCTCCTTGTAGGCTCCTGTCTTGCTGCTTTCTTCAGTCATCCCAAGCACTTCCTTGATGGAAGTCAGAAGCTCCTCCTTGCTCTTTCCCGAAGCTCCGGTTATTTGTGGAATCTTTTCTATACACAGTTGCCGCAGCTCTTTGGCGGTCATTTTGTCCAGGGGCTTCTTAAGTTCCAGCTTGATTTCTTCGCTCACGCAATCCTCCTTGAAAAAAAAGGTTTTAAGGTTTTTTGTTTAAATCTACCTTGATAGTTTAAAGTTTCTGGTTGAAAAAAATAAAGTTAATATATTTGGATAGATATCCGGCCTGACCCGAAAGACACATTGATCTGCCAAAAAAGCTAATAAAAATAAACAATTACAAAAAAACTTTGTAACTTCTCAATAACTCTGTGCAGTATTCCTGGATACCGGCTTCCGCCGGTATGACATCACAATGCAACAACCTGTTTCCATTCGTCATTGGGGCGAAAGCCGGAATCCAGGAATTTTCTTATTGTAAAGATCGCCAGGAGTTATTGAGAAGTTACAAAACATTTAACTGTCTAGTGCTTAAAATGACTCTTGGGGACAAGCGGGTCCCGGAAGAAGCCAGTCCCCGTGCCACATGCAAAGCGCTGACAGCTACAATAAATCACAGTTTTCCTGTAGTGTTAAAAAATTCTACATATTTGGCATAACATCTGGCGATTGCTGAACCCCTGGGCAGAGTGCCCAGCAGGCTTCCAAGCCTGGCCGGGCGCTGGGGCTTTAGACCCGCCACGGGATTCTGCACCAGAGAAGCATCCAGAGGGACCCTGCCCTTTAACAGCTCCACCTTCAGGTTGTCAAAAAGAACCTTTCCGCAGTAAGCGTTCACCTTCTCCAGCAAATCGTCTTTTCTAAATGTCAGTTCCTGGATGACTATAGAGTCATGAGCCCCCAGGATCAGAGTGTTTTTTTTTCGCTCTACCGGGCTGACCAGGTCTGCATCTTCATCACCTACTATGGTTCGCCAGTTTTCACAGACTTTGGTAAACAGGTAATGCCTGCCATCCGGATCGTAGCGACTGAATAAAGAATCCAGACCTTCGCTTAATGACTTCATAAATAACAATGTAAAATTTTTTCCAGGCCAGGGCAATACCTTGCGCGACCACAAATTTACCAGTAGGGCCAGGCCCGCCTTAGGCGCTTAGTGAAAATTTCAAACCAACATGTTGTTTCATTTTCAAAGAAAGCCAAGAGGTTTTGCCCACGGAACACACGGAAGGACACGGAAGCTTTTTCTTTCTTCCCACGCTCTGCGTGGGAGCGTATCTGGATCCAGCACTCACTTTTGGCAATGGAGAAATACCAGAAAAAATAGTATTCAAAAGTGAGTGCTGGATCATTGGTGGACGCGGAGCGTCCGGA
>PWSL01000525.1 GCA_003563255.1 Desulfonatronospira sp.
AAAACTATAGTTTGGGCAAGCGCGCGGGGCGATCGCTGCTGTATTACGCCATTCCCCTGGTGATTGGGATTCCTCTCAGTCCCAGGCAGAGCCTGGGCACCAGAGCATCACGTTTCAAAGTGTGAAGATGTCCTGTCTACTCATGGGGGAACAGCAGCCCTATGCCATAACAGAAACATCTCCCATCCTCAATCTTGCTATGGCTGATCCTGCAGGATGGCCAGGTGAGGGGTCAGCAGATTAATCTGCTGACCCCTCACCTGGAATCGGCCATGAAGGACGACGAAGCCTTTGCCCAGGCAGTCCGCCAGCTCGCTAGCGAGATCAACCAGGAAATCACCATTGGCCAAATCCTGGGTGAGAATGTCCAGAATGTCTATGGGGGTTCCGCTGTCCAACTCAACGATCCAACGTTTTCACAGGAGACATCAGCACCATCAACATTACCTACGGTTAACTGGAGTCGTCCGGCCAGGATGGACCGCTCAGGGCAGCTTCTGAGGAGACGGTATAGTAGCCAGTAGTCCTGTTCTTCCCAGACATTCCTATGGCAGCTTCCGTTAGTCTAATCCAGGCCCAGTCCTATGACCTATCGGCTTTGCAAACCTCCCTAGTACCGCTACGCGGAATTCAAAATGCAAAGTTCAAGGTGAAAAATTGTTGCTGCGCAAGGATTTTAAGCTTCCTGAACAGTAGGTTGATTTCTGCCTTGGTGTACTAGAGCAGGTGCTGGAGCCGCTGGGGGGGATGGCCGCTTTTGTGAAACCGGGCGATCGCGTGTTGCTCAAGCCCAACCTGCTAACCGGGGCTCGCCCCACCAAAGAATGCACCACCCGCCCAGAGCTGATCTATGCCGTGGCTCAACAGGTGCAGCAGGTGGGGGGCAAGCCCTTTTTGGGAGACAGCCCCGCCTTTGGCAGTGCCTATGGGGTGGCCAAAGCCAATGGCCTGCTGCCCCTGGCCCAAGCCCTGAACCTACCGATTGTGGAGTTACATGGCCAGCGCTATGCCAGTGACAGCCCCGACTTTGACCACCTGCGGTTAGCCAAAGAAGCCATGGCCGCCGATGTGATTATTAACTTGCCCAAGGTTAAGTCCCATGTGCAGTTGACGGTCACCCTGGGGGTGAAAAACCTGTTTGGCTGTGTTCCTGGCAAAATGAAGGCCTGGTGGCACATGGAAGCGGGCAAGGATGTGCAGCGGTTTGGCACCATGCTGGTGGAAACCGCCCGCCTGCTCGACCCAGCCTTGACGATTATGGACGGCATTATTGGCCACGAAGGCAACGGCCCCAGCGGTGGCGAACCCAGGGAGCTGGGGGTGTTAGGGGCCTCTGGTCATGTCTTTGCCCTGGATCGGGCGATGGTTGATATTCTCGGTGTCGACCCCCAGGCGGTCCCCACCGTGGCCCAGTCCATACGTCTGGGCCTCTGCCCGGCCATGGAGGCCATTCACTTTCCCCTGCTGACCCCCGACCAGTTGCGCCTGCAAGACTGGCAGTTGCCCACCGAGTTAAAGCCCATTGACTTTGGCATGCCCCGGGTGGTCCGGTCTACCTTCAAGCATTTCTACATTCGGTTCATCAAAGAACCCCTGTCTGCCTATGGGTTATAAACCCAATACCAGTCCAGCCCTGGAGTTCGACCTGTGGGGAACTCCAGATTCTGAGCTGGGCTGGGTATAGGTCCATGAGCATCCAGATGACAGGCTCAGGAGATTTCTGAGAAAGATAGTCCCGCTTGTTGTCAGCGATCGCAGCTTTCGTAGGGTGAGCTTTGCCCACCACTCGGTAGAACGTTTCCAAGAAGTCACCTAAGACGTCTGCCTGCAACAGAGAGTAACAGTTAACCGAAAGATGAACTTTGGTATCAATGGTAGAAATGCCCTGACATTAGGGTTAAACTAATACTCAAGAGGCGAAGGAAACTTCCCTCGATTTCAAATAGTTCAGTTCCCGTTACACAGGAGGTTGTTATCTCGTTAACTTCTGAAACTATTTCATCAAAGTCAGCGGCACTCCACTTAGCTGTTGATATTTCCTCCCCTAACGCCTAGAGAGCACTGCACAGATACCCAGAGACGGGAAAGCTAAAACGACGGTATCAACGCATCTCTGAATAGCATTACCCCTTTGAGGAAGTCCCTCAGTTCAGCATTGGTTTGTCGTAAACGAATTATTTCACTGCAAAGGTTCGTTTGAATTCTAATCAAAAATTCCCTGGAATCTGCCGTCAGAGCTCCAGGGAATTTTTGTTATTTTAGGACTTTTTGAAGTCACCCTGAAAGAGTTGTCCAGTTTGGGGCTAGTACCGCTACCCGGAATTCAAAATGCAAAGTTCAAGGTGGAAAATTGTTGCTGCGCAAGGATTTCAAGCATCCTGAACAGTAGGTTGATTTCTGCCTTGGTGTACTAGTACTCTGAGACGGAAATGGCACTGCTATTTCTGGGCGGCAAAACCCCTTTCACATAAGGGATTCCCCTTCTGCCTTCTGCCTTCTGCCTTCTGCCTTCT
>PWSL01000266.1 GCA_003563255.1 Desulfonatronospira sp.
GAAGCCTTCAGGCTTCACACAGGTGCTCCGCACACAGGGCTGATTGACTTGTATTTTAGGCGTTGGTAAATAGATATCCTGGTGGAGTCAGAAAGGGAGCACATACCAGGCTTTCTGGGCCTGGCCGCTGAGGAAGCTGTCAAGAAGTTTGGCATTTCAGCATGAGGTCAACAACTCACCGAACATTTGCGGAAATAACAGGAGTTGCCTTGGCGGCATGGAATCAGTCCGGGCTGACGCACCGTAAGGACCTGAATAGCGGTACTGAACTGCCTGGCAGATAGGTCCTTGAGTATGTCCAGGAGGTGAGAATCAATGAAAAGCAAGTTTTGTGTTTTGAGTCTGGGGTTGCTGCTCTGCATCCTGTCCGCTTCCCAGGCCCCGGCCCTGGATACGGTCATCGGCAAAACCGGCATAGCCTTAAACGGTGAAAGGGAGCACGTGAGGACCCAGGAGACAAACCTGGGCAACCTGGTCTGCGACGCAATAAGATATTTCACCGGAGCGGACATGGCTTTGTACAATGGCGGAGGGATCAGATCGGGTGCACGAACAGGGGAGATCACCCTGGAGCAGGCCATGGAGATTCTGGCCTTTGACAACGAAGTGGTCATTCTTGAAGTAAGCGGGTCCGACATGTTTGAAATCCTGGAATACGGGGTGGGCAATTATGGTGAAGTGGACGGAAGGTTCCCGCAAGTAAGCGGGTTCAGGTTTTATATTGACCCTGCAGCCCCTGTGGGGGAGAGAGTGACCGACATAATTTTTTGTGGGCTGCCCATTGATCCGGAAATGACCTATTCACTGGCTACCAACGGTTTCCTTGCTTCGGGAGGTGACGGTTACTCCATGCTCAAAGATGCCGTGCAGGCAAAAAAGGCCGACATGACGGACCAGCTCATGTTCATCAGGTACCTCCAGGAATTCAGCCCTGTTTTTCCCATGGTAGAAGGCCGTATTGCAGTAAAGCCCGATAACCGCTGCTCTCCGCATGAACAGGAGTCAAACAGATGAAAATCAGTAAACGGGTCCAGGCACTGCTTGTACTGATCGTCTTTATCTGGCCGGTCCAGGCCGTCCAGGCCCATGAACGGCTGATCATCCTGCACACCAATGACCTCCACGGTCGTATTGAGACCGGCGAAAACCGGCTGGGAATGCCCTACATAGCCGCACTGAATAAATATTATGGCTCACGCCATGAACATGTTCTCCTTCTGGATGCCGGCGACACTATCCACGGAAGGCCGATTACTGACGGGCTCAAGGGCAAGAGTGCAGTTGCATCCATGAACGCTGCCGGGTACGAGGTCATGGTTCCAGGCAACCACGATTTCAACTTCGGCTGGGAAAGACTCCTTGAGCTTGAAGCAGACTTCATGCAGTTCAGTCTTGTAGCCGCCAACGTATTCAATAACGGGGAGCTCCTTTTTGATCCTTATGTGATAAAAACAATCGGAGACTTCAGGGTTGGCATATTCGGACTTGTCACCCCTGAAACCCTGTATTCCACTCATCCGAAAAACATCGAGGGCATCAGGTTCGGGGAAGTTTTGCAGGCCGCGGAAAAGTATTCAACCCTGCTTCGAGAGGAATATAAAACGGATCTTGTTGTGGCCCTGGGTCATATCGGCATCAGTGATTCAGAGAAAATCGCCCGGCAGGTGGAAGGCATCCATCTTTTTGTTGACGGACACAGTCACACCATGCTCAAACAGGGCAGAAAGGTCTGCGGCACCCTTATCGTACAGGCCCATGAATACGGCAACTATCTGGGGAAGGTGGAAATTGACCTGAGCAAAGGAAAACCAGTCATTGAGGCCAAGCTGATATCGGCGGACGAGGCCTTAGGCCTGGTGGAGCCCGATGCACGGATACAGGAGATGCTGGAAGAATTCAGGGCCGAAGTGAGTCGAATGATTCTGGAAAATCATCCCTGAGAATGAAGAATTTTTAGGAAAGCAGGGGACAGGCACCCCCGCACTTATTTTTCTGAAGGATGATTGACAGGTTATAAAAATAAGTGCGGGGATAGCCAGTCCCCATGCCACATGCAAATGGCTGAATTGTTACTGAGGTACAGTTTCCGCCCTGCCTCCCTGAATGCCTGTGTGCTGCCGAAGGATTTGGCTTTGCAGCGGGCAGCAGTAAAGTATCATCCAGCAAGATTTGTATTAATCTTTACCTGCAAAAGGCTTGCTTTACAATATTTTTCTAGCTTGCAGCTTCATAAAACTACGCGTCTGTAATTTTTGTGTTTGTGTGGAGAAAAGGTGACGCGGGGACTGTCCCCGGGCCGGTTTGGGCATCATCCGGTTAACCCTTGCAGGACGCGTTGAGCACGGGGACTGGCTCTCCCGGCATTAATTTTTCTAACGCGGGCTCTGCCCGCAACCCAGATAAGAAAAGAGTTTTTAGCCCACAGATCACACAGATTGACACAGATAAAAGAGATTGAAGAAGCATGTTTTTTCCTTGCGGGAATAAGAACCCGCAAGGAAAAGGC
>PWSL01000325.1 GCA_003563255.1 Desulfonatronospira sp.
AGGACACAAAGGAAGAAAGCACAAAGGGTTTTGGTTTTTCATTTGCCGGGAAGACGGCAAATGAAAAGGCAGCCTTTTTGAAAACCGTTGCCCGGTTTTCAAAAAATACCCTCCTTACTGTCTTAAACTTAGTGAACTTTGTGTCTTTGTGGTTCAATATTCTTCTTTGGGTTGCAGGCAAAGCCCGCCTTAGTGTTAAAACGACTCTTTTTTGGGGACAAGCGGGTCCCGGAAGAGCCAGTTCCCGTGCCATATGCAAAGCGCTGAACAGATACGAAAAAACCTACTCCTCCCAGGCCTCCAGGACATGGATTTCGTTGTTCAGGGGATCGATTTTGCCCAGGCGCAGTCTGAAGGCCTGACCTATCATGGCCTTTTCACCGAAGATTTCCGGTGGGGCCCGCAAAAGAACCTGTTCCCGGGGCAGGGACAAAACCACCGGACCGCTGTTGTCCACCACAATTCCGGTCCAGGTGTTGCTCCTGGCCTGTTGCTTGAAGTATACCAGCTTCCAGTATCTGGGGCGGAATTTTTGAATCCGGCTCACCTGCCCCATGCGGGTGTTCATCATGGGCAGCATATTTTCCAGCCCGGCCCTGTCCATGCAGCTCCCTCCCCTGAGGGCTGCTGCGATCTGGGCCTGGTTTACCAGGTCAACGTAGCGCCGCAGGGGGGAGGTGACCGAGGCGTAGGCCTCTGCTCCGATGGACCTGTGGGGACGAGGCTGAGTCTCGGTAAGGGTGGGCCCCATGGAGCGGATAATGCGGTAAATCTCTTCCGGTTTCCGCCAGACCCCGCTGTAGTCCCTGGGCAGTACAATGTCCTGGGTACGGTAGAATACAGGTATGTCCTTCTCCCGGGCCCAGTTTGCCAGAATGGTATTGCACAGAAGCATAAGTTCTGAGACAATGAGGTGTGCCCCGGGGTTGCTTATGCCGGGCATAAGGTTGACCAGGACCTGTTGCGGGGTCCTTTCGAGCTTGATGCTGGGTTCGCTTTGCTCGATGATTACCGCTCCCTGCTCCAGCCTTTTCCGGCGCAGGGTTCTGGCCAGCCTAAGGGCGGAACCCAGGTTGGAAGCCGCATCTAGAGCAAGCTCATCCTCCACATCGGCATAAGTACGATTGGCCTGCACCACAACCCAGTCCAGACGGGGCTCAAACCGGTAAACCCTTCCCTGGAAATCCAGCTCCAGGTCCAGCACCATTGCCGGACGGACCTGTTCCTGGTTCAGACTGAACATCTCTTCAGCCAGCACCCGGGGCAGCATGTCGCTTTTTCCTTCAGGCAGGTATAGACTGGAAAACCTGTGGGCCACAGCCTTGTCCAGTTCTGAACCAAAATCCCAGAAAAGTCCCGGCCCGGCCAGGGCCAGGGTCAGGGAGAATCCGTCGGCATGCTCCCGGATATGAAAAGCATCATCAATATCCCTGGTGGAGGCGGAGTCGATGCTGATAAGCCCGGCGGTGGCCGGCCGGCCGGCATCTCGTTCCAGCTGTTGCGACAGGTCCCGGATTTCATGCGCATAAGGTTCGGACCAGGAATCCTCCCAGGCATAATCAGCCTGATCCAGCAGAAAGTTGTAATGTTCGGGATATATCCCCCAGGCCCTGGCCAGCAGGAAGGGCAGCTGGGGATCCTGGGGAAGTCCTGCTGAAAGCTTGCTCCACAGATCCTGGGTCTGGTTGTCCTCGGGGTACTTGATGCGGCGTTCCAGGATAGCTCGAAGCCGGGCCGCCACCTGGGGATCCTGCGGCTCTGCCGGGACCTCGGAGCGGTTCAGGGAGGTATGCAGCTCTTTAAAAAAATCCTTGCCAATACTTACCAGCCGCTCCCTTTCCCGAGTTATGCGCTCCTCCTCAATCTTTTTCTGAGCCGTTTCCTGGGAATAAACCTCAAAATCCGGGGGGGAAAACTTGAAATACGTTCTGGCCTGCAGCATGGCCCTGCCCAGGGCCGCCACCCGGTCCGCATCGGGCTGGTCCCAGACCAGCCCTGCGAACCAGAAGATGGAGGCCTGGACTATCTCTCCCTGGGCCATGGACCATACATCCATTATGTCCAGTTCATCCTGGATGTTTCTGCGGGCCTGGTGGTGCTCCTGGAGAAGCTGCAAAGTCTCCTGCCTGGAGAGTTCCGGTGAATAAACCGGCCCCTTCCAGGGCATGATCCTGGATGCGGGAAGCTTGACTTCACGCTGGTTGATATTGAGTACCCGGGCCCTGGAGGACTGTACCTCCTGCACAAGAGATACAAGGGGCTGGTTGTTCTGCAGGTACTCCACTATCTGCCCGGGACGCAGTTCTGAACTGTGAAGCTTGAGTTCGCTCAAGAGCCTTGCCTTTAATGCTTGAAAGACCGCTGGCCTGTAAATACCATGGCCGCCTGGGGCTTGGCCTCGTTCAGGGCCTGGATGACTTCGTTGTCCCGCATGGAACCTCCGGGCTGTGCAATGGCGGTAATGCCCTGTTCCAGGGCCAGGTCCACCCCGTCTCTGAAAGGAAAGAACCCGTCTGAAACCATAACAGCACCCGGAAGGTCCGCGCGGTCCTTCTTGGCCTGCTCCTGCACAGAATCCAGCAGTTTTTCGGCCTCTGGATCCTTCTTGGCCTGCTCCCTGGCCTGGTAAATCGACTGACCGGTCTGTTTAAAAATCTGCATGTCCATATACTTGGTATATGCCTTGTGGATAGTCAAATCCACACAGCCAACCCGGTCCTGCTCCCCTGTGCCAATGGACAGTGTTCGGCCGTCCCGGGCAAACAGTACTGAATTGGAGGTCACCCCGGCCTCCACAGCCCAGGCGAACAGCAGGTCTTCGGTTTCGCGCTCATCAGGATGCCTGGAGCTGACCATCAGGTCTCCGCTTTTGGCCTGGGCCGGTATGAAATCCTTTGCTTCGCGCATGCGGCTGGTAAAGGAAAACTGGACTATGACTCCGCCGTCCTGCAGGGACTTGATATCCAGAAAAGGATAGTCAGCAAAATCCTGCAGCCTGCCAAGCCCGGACATCTTGATGATGCGCAGGTTCTTGCGGGTCTTGAGTTTGTCCAGGGCCCCGGGTTCGAATTCAGGAGCCGCCACCACCTCCAGGTAGTTGTCCGCCAGAAATTCCGCTCCGGCCATATCTATAGGCCTGTTCAGGACCACCGCCCCTCCAAAGGCTGCAATGCGGTCCGAATAGTAGGCCTTCTGCAGCACATCCAGAACGCCGTCATTGGACCAGGCCGCACCGCAGGGATTGTTGTGCTTAAGAATCACGGCCGCTGGCTTTTTGTGCAGGTACTGCAGGATATTGATGCCGTTGTCCACATCAGTGAGATTGATCTTGCCGGGATGCTTGCCGGCCTGCAGCATGTCCTCTTCGGAAATGGCGGAAACAAGGCCCTGCCCGGCGCCCTTGAACCTGACCCCGCCAAGCTCCAGGCCGCCTTCAACAGGTTCGTACATGGCCGCTGCCTGATCCGGGTTCTCACCGTAGCGCAGGCCCTTCTCCCGGTCCTGTACCACCCAGGTCCGTTTGCGCATCTTGATTTCCTGGTTCCCAAGCTTTATGCTCATTTCTCTGGGAAAAGGATCTTCTTTAATGTCCTTATACATCTTTCTCAAATCCTGCATGTTTTCCATCCTCCTAAAATATACTTTTTCGGGGTTGCTCAAGGGAGTTTTTTTTCTTAACACAGGCCTGATGCAGGAGCAAACTTTTTCAGGCCTGCAAGCTGGACGGAAGTAAATTCAATATTCAGAGATACAAAAGGATGACACACAACATGGACAAGGTTCTCAAAAAACTGGCCGATGAACTCAACAGCCTTGATGAAGCCTCACTCATCAGTCTGTGGGACAAGTATTACGAACGGGTGCAAAATTTTACCCCCAGCCGGGAATGGGAGGAGGATATATTAATCCTTTCCATGATCCAGTCGGTCCGGTGGAAGAACCAGCTTTTCAACAAGTGTCTGAGCAGTCAGCCCCTGGCTAAAAGCGGCGGGAAAAAAAACTCACTCAGGCCAGTTCGAAGGAATAAAGTCAAGAAATCGGCCAAGGTCCTCAGATTCAAACCTCGAGAGTAAGATCTTGCCGTACAGCAGGTAGTAGTAATAACGCACATTGTCCACGAAATTCACTGCCTCCTGTCCTCTGGCATAACCCCTGGGCAAAGTTTTATAATATTTTTCATAACTTAGAAGGGGGTAGGATTTCTTGAGCCAGGTCCAGGAGTCAGGATTGTAACCTTTACGTTCAGCCAGAGTCCTGGCATCGTAGACATGGCCCAGGCCCTGGTTGTAGGCTGCCAGTACCATGAACCACTTGTCCCAGGATGTAATGTCGATTCTGTCCATACGCTCCCCCAGCATCTGCAGGTATCTGGCCCCGCCCATGATACTCTCATGAGGATCCAGGCGATCCTCAATCCCCAGGAATTCCGCAGTTTGAGAGGTGATCTGCAGAAGCCCCCTCACCCCGGTACGGCTGGTGGCCACGGGATCGAAATGAGACTCCTGGTAAATAAGGGCAACCAGCAGCAAGGGATCCAGGTCGTACCTCCGGGAAGCTTCCAGAATTGTGTCGATATATTTTGGCAGCTCTTTTTTGAGAGCCTGCTCAAAATGCCTGAGTGCATAAGGATCCTGGCTCTCGGGATAAAAGCCCAGATATTTATCCAGTAATTCCTCCAGCAGTCCGGAGTGCTGTATATCCATCCAGAACTGCTTAAGTTTTTTATCCAGGTTTATGTAATATCTGTTCCAGATCCAGTTGAGTGCATAATCCTTGTCAAAAGAACCGCTGTTGCGCACCTCTGGGAATAATCCCTTAAAGAATTTATAGTTTATTTCGTCCTTGATGCCGAACCGGAATTTGCGATCCGTCATGGCCTCAAAAAACTCTATGCCCGGAGCGGTTCTTTTATCGGGCTTTATGACGCATTCAAGTTCCACCCGCAGGTATTCCAGGATGTCTTCAAAAACCCGACCGTCAGGGACAACCACATCGGTGAGGCATAGATCTTCCAGGCTGTCGAGAGGATGACGCCACCGATTGTGCAGGATGAGAAATCCGCCCTCCAGGTACTCTGGACCCCTGGCCAGCTGTCTGCTGTCGGGAACCTGAATGCCGGGGGAAGGCAGGAATAAATGTATTTCATTATTTTCAAGGCCTTCTATTCCCTGGGAGCAACAGTTCAACTCTACCCATACCGGGGTCAGGTTGTTTCTGCGGCAGAATTCTACAACCAGTTCCTTTTCCAGACCCGGACCATACGGGCTGATTTTCGATTCGACCCTTTCCGAGACTATGTAGCCGACCTTGAAGACCTTATCAGGCCAGTGACGAGCCTCCATCCGCTGCTGGTAAACATACCAGGACACCAGCACCACTTGAATCAGGATCAGAATAATAATGGCTGCCTGTTCTCCTGGACCGGCATAACTTCGATAGTGGTCTGTCATATCTTGATTATCTCCAGTAAGCGTGGCTGAACCGGGCGAAGTTTTGAGCTTTTAACTTTCAAGTAACTACCACTACAGGAATCCACATACCATCCCGGGACATGGCTCATGGTATGATTATTGAAAAAGCTATCCCAAAAATAATGTGTACACTCAGGAAATCAGCAACTGTAATCTTATAATCCAGCACCATGCTGCGTGGAGAAGGCATTCCAGGCACATACCTCAAAAGGATACCGGCATGATTATCAATCACCCTGATTATGGCATGAATGCACTTCAGGAAAGACTCAGTGAAAAGGCCCAGGCTCCTGCCGAAAACATTCAGGACAGGCTGTTTGATCTGATAATGAACAAAAAACTGGCAACAGCTCCCCCCTCTACTGTGCCCACCGTATCAATCCCCCGTTCTGCAGGGATATTGCTGGATGGCGCGATAAGCCATGCCGGGGGTGATGTGTCGAACAGCGCCCGGACTTTCTCGAGCGGCAACCGGGCAGAAGCCGGGGAAGGCAGATCAGGTGAGCAGCAATCCCAGGGACATACCCTGCGCCGGAAAATTGACTTTCAGGCCACCCATCCGGAGCATGATGTCACTGAATCCGGTCGGCAAATGCCTGGCCAGATCCGGGACACCCTGCCGGGTCTGGCATCACGTATTGTGAATACCATGGAAGTCTCGGGCTCCAGAGTGCCGCAACAACCCGTAATTTCGGCCTTTATAGACTCCATGCGCTCCACTGCTCAGCCTGATATATCCTCCAGTAAGAATAAAGATACCGGGGCTGAAAAAATTACTGCTGCCGAAACGCCTGATGTCACTACAGCCGGGCTCAATCAGCCCAGGCATGTCAAGGTCTCTGAACTGACGCTGGACAAACTCCCGGAAACTAAAGGCCAGGGGACCGGGGTGCTGCAGGCGGACCTTGAACGGCCTGCTTCCACAGAACCGGTCCAGGTGACTTCGACTGCTCTTGGGTCCGGCACTGATAAAGATCCGCCAAATATTCACCCGGGTGAACTAAACCCAGGCGCGGTGCAAAAAGAGCGCGTGGCCAAAGCTTACCAGGGGCATGCCGCATACAGGCCGTATGAAAATATATCCACACCCGGTGAAACCAGGCAGGAAAAACAGCGGCCCGGCAGGCTGGCAGCCAGGTTTGAGTCAGCCAACAGGTCCGATGCCATTGGTTACGATCACCGAGGCGGCACCTGTTACGGCATTTACCAGCTCTCCTCCAACATGGGCACCATGGGGGAATTTCTTGAATTCCTGGAAGCCCGGGCACCTGAACTGGCCAGGCGGCTCAAGGAGGCCGGGCCCTTGAACGCATGCGGCAGAACAGGCGAAGTGCCCAGGGAATGGCAAAAAATTGACAGGGAGCATCCGGCACTATTCCCGGAACTGCAGCACGAGTTCATTCATGAAACTTTTTTCATGCCTGCTGCCAGAGGGGTAGAGTCCCGCACCGGCTTGAACATGGAGCAGGCGTCTCCGGCCCTGAGGGAGGTTTTATGGAGTACCGCGGTGCAGCACGGTGTGCACGGGTCCATGAACATTTTTGAGAGGGCGGCCGAAAAGGTGGATTTCAAAAACGTTGATACCCCTGACCGGGACATGATTCAGGCGGTTTACCATGAAAGGAGCAGAAGATTCACCAGTTCCAGCGAAGCTGTACAGTCAGCGGTTCAAAACAGGTTCAAGGTGGAGATGCAGATGGCCCTGGCCATGCTTCCGGGGGCTATGGATGCCCAGGCCTGATGGCTGGTTCGGGCCTGAAGCTCTACCTTGAATCCGTGAAAACATGGACATCAGTCAAAAAAAAGAAAAGCATACAGTCAGTCGCACTACAGCGACACTTTGTGTTAATTTTTGCCTCGGCCACCGGGGACTGGCACCCCGCACTTATTTTTAAAATCCGTCAGTCTTCTGTAAGCAAAATAAGTGCGGTGAGCCAGTCCCCTTCGAGAGTCCCCTTCGAGTGTATCTGTTTAGCGCTTTGGATGTGGCATGGGGACTGGCTCTTCCGGGACCCACTTGTCCCAGAAAATGAGTCATTTTGAGCACAAATTGATGCTCAAGTGGGTTCCGGAGTGCCTGTCCCCTGCTTTCCTAAAAAGCGCTAAACAGATACCTTCGAGTTAAAAATAAAGTGTCGCAGTAGTGGTAGTTACTCCATCTCAACCTCAAAGGGCATACCCGGTCCGCCCAGGTAGTCAAACAGTTCGGAATCAGTGCTCAGCACCATGGTGGTACCGCTTGGAAGCATGATACGCTGATACGTGCTGAGGGATTTGAGGAATCGAAAAAATTCTTCATCCGCCAAGTATCCCAGGTAGGTTGCAGGGCGCCCTTCAAACTCCAGGTGCAACTCCCCGGACCTGGAGACCGCGGTGAGGTGTCCGTTTTCCAGGCTGCCTTCCAGGCTGCCGTGTAAGACGCTGTCCTCTCTTTCTACCTGCGCCTGCAATGTTACCTGGTCCACCTTGGGAAAAGCCACTGTAATGCGCCCGGCGGTGTCGCTCATACCGATATCCCTGCCGTTAAGGGTTACGAAGGCACCGGAGACCGGCAGTCCCTCTTCGTCTTTCAGTAACAGGATATCCTCGGTAAACCCCTCAGCAAATGTTTCAGTGGCCAGTGCTTCACCTTCTCCCAGGATTCTCTGCCTGTCTGCATCAGCCTGGGCCCTGACCTCCATGGCTATTTCCTCGCCCTCGGCCCGGTGCCTGGCCGCGATCCTCTCTCTTTCGGCCTCCATACGGGCAAAGACGTTGTCTTCAACTTCGGGCGGAAAATCAACCCGCTTCATCCGGACGTCGTTAACCATAATCCCGAAATCATCTATACGCTCCCTGGCCCGCTCGCTGACCAGGGTCATGAGGGCTTCGCGCTCCTCGGCGATGATATTTAAAATGGATTCGTTACTGACAACGTCTCTTAGTTCTGCAACCACCACATTCTGGATCCGGCCCTGGGCCTCCTGGACATTGCGCACCGTCATGTAGAAAAGAAGAGGGTCTTTTACGTGCCAGCGGGTAATATGGTCGATGAGCAGTCTTTCCATATCCACAGTCAAAAACTCGTCAGCACCGACGTCGCTGGTCTGTACTCTTCTGTCAATAAGGATTGCAGACTGGATCAGGGGGATCTTGAAGTGAAGCCCCGGTTCTTTGATAGTGCGCTTGTGCTCGCCAAGCTGCAGGACAAGTGCATATTCCCTTTCGTCCACAGTGAATATGGACAGGAAAAAAACGATGACGCCCAGGATAAGCGCCACCGGCAAGTATGCTGCAATTTTCATTTATTCCTCCGAAATATATCGCCTTTGACAGCCATGGCTACCTTCCCGCCTCAATGGTCTCAAAACGCATGCCTCCCCCGTCTGGAAAAAGCATCACTCTTTCTGCGGCATCCTTGTCCAGAATAATCTTGTTCACTCCGGGAAGGATATCTCCGATGGTCTCCAGGTAGAGCCTCTGCCGCGTGACTCCCTTGGCTTTGCGGTATTCCACCAGGAGCTGTCCGAATCTCTTGACTTCACCCTGGGCCTCCAGGATCCTCTGGGCCCTTTCGCCCCTGGCCCTGGGTATGATATCTTCCCTGTACTCCTCGGCCCTGTGGATAAGCCTTTCCTTGTCCTCCATGGCCCGGACCACGTCATGAAATGCTTGGCGCACTTCCTGGGGGGCATCCCCCCGCTCGGTCCTGACGTTTACCACTCGAAGACCGGAATTGTAGTCGTCCAGCAGCTCCTGCAGCAGATCCTGGGTATTGTTGGCTATCCGGCTGAGCCCCTCGGCCACAATGGCCCGGTCTATCTCCAGGGTGCCCACGGCACTTCGAAGGGCGCTTTCCGTGGTGGTTTTGATAACTTCCTCGGGATTTTCAATCTCGAAAAGGTATTGGGCAGGATTCTGGACCTGGTAGTGGACTATTATCTCGAAATGGACAATGTTTTTGTCTTTGGTAAGCATCAATGCTTCATCCCGGTTGACCCGCTTTCTGCCTTCAACCCGGGTGAACCCGATTTCAAAGCTTCTGATCTGCTGGGTGTCCACCTTGGTGGCCTGGCCCACGGGCCTGGGCCAGTGCCACTTGAGACCAGCGCCCATTTCGGTAACTTCCACCACGGCCCCGAAACGCTGTACCACTCCCACCTGGCCCGGTTCCACCCGGAAAAAACCGGTGGCAAGCCAGCCAACCACAATAATCAACAGCAAAAGCAAGATAAGCCTGCTGTCGCCCCACTTGTTCAAAGCTTCCTTGATCTTGGTGAAGTCCGGAGGTGTAGGGCCTCCGCCACCGGATCCCGGCTCCCAGCCGGACTTTCTCTGC
>PWSL01000482.1 GCA_003563255.1 Desulfonatronospira sp.
ATCCTGGAGAACATCTGGGGGATCTTCTTGTTCAGCTCCGGGTCCAGCACGGTGTAGGGGCGGCCCAATAGCATGACGCTTATGTCCCGGGCCTGAGAATAATGCTCGTTGAAAGTCCCGCACCATTTCTGCCGGGCCATTTCCCTGGCGGACCTGGCCTTTTCAAAGGCCCTGACCACCTCCCAGAATCCTTTGTCCGGGTTCATACTGCTTACTGCCCGAAAAAGCTCCATGCGCTGGAAAAGCCCTGAATAAAGGTACTCGAGCACTGGAGAAATCAGCTTGTCCCGGATCTCAGTTCCCACGGAGGCGGCCAGGGTCGGGGCATACTGGGAATAATAGCAGAGCTGGCGTCTGCTCTCCCCGTCCTTGTCCCGGTGCTCCAGGTAGTAGGGCAGGAAAATATAATCGGCCTGTCCAGCCAGGGCCTCGGCCTGGCCGTGCAGGGCGGTCATGGGGGCGCAGAATTCAGCCCCGGTAAGGGCCTTGCCCCGCTTCAGGGCCTCCTGAACCGCTTTGTCCCCGGTGATGGTGGCCATGCCCAGGCGGTTGAAGAAGTCCACCCACATGGACAGGTCTTCTCTCATGTATACCGCTGTGGGGATGCCCACGGTGACTGCGCCGGGGTCCTCTACCCGGTTTCCGGCGGGAAATGTAGCGCGATGGGTGCGGACCAGGTCCAGGCCGGCCAGGTTGTTGTCCACGTAATGTCTGGTATCGTAGTCCCTTCCGCATAAAAACCCGAAGGCCACCGGCCCGGCCGGCATGTCAGCCACGGTAATCTTGCAGTGATTGGTGCAGATCCCGCACACCTCGGAGCGTACAGGAATCTCCTGCCTGTACAGCTCCAGGCCCTGGAAACCGCTCTGCCGGACACCCTCGTCCAGAAGGTGCAGGGCCACTCCCAGGGCTCCGGTCAGGTGGCAGAAGGCCGAGACATGAATGGGACGGTCCAGGCGCTGTTCAAAGGCGGCCACCAGGGCCCGGTTTTTGGCCGTGGCCCCCTGAAAACAGATTACTTTCCCAATGAGGCTTTCCACGGCCACCTTGTTCAGGTAGTTCTCCCGCACAGCATGCAGGGCAGCGGTAAGGACCTCGTTTACGGTGTAGCCCCGGCCCAGGTAATAGTTGATATCGCGCTCCATAAACACTGTGCAGCGATCACTGGCAATGGGGGAGCTGACCTCCCTGGTCCTGCCGGAGTATTCCTGCAGGGGGATGCCCAGCTTTTCCGCCTGCTCCTCGATGAAGCTGCCTGTTCCGGCGGCACAGACCGTATTCATTATGGAGAAGGTCACCTCCCCGTTTTTCAGGGTGGTGAACTTGGAATCCTGGCCCCCGATCTCGATTATGGTATCCACCTCCGGGTGCAGCTCCAGGGCAGCCCTGGCATGGGCGGTTATCTCGTCCAGGACCAGGTCCGCCCCGGCCAGGGCACCCACAAATTTGCGTCCCGACCCGGTGGTGCCCATGGCCTGGACCTGCAGATGCACGCCCTTTTGCCGGGCCACGTGCTCCATGGCCTCCAAAAGGACCTGCATGGCCTGTACCGGCCTGCCCGCGGTCCTGGTGTAGAAACCGGCCAGGACCTTTTTATCCCGGCGCATCCACACCGCCTTGGTACTGGTGGAACCTATGTCCAGTCCGAGGTAGACCTGGTATGTGCGGTCCTTCTCCAGGGCCTGATATATATCCACTTCCACCATATCCCCGTCCGGGGTCTGTTCCGGGTGAAATTCAAAGGACTCCCTGGAGTCAAAGTCTGGATACTGGGACTGGACCAGTTCCAGGGGAGGATGGCCGTAATGTTTTGACTCTTCTCCGGTGCAGATTATCGACCCGGCATCCAGAAGCTCACTTCCGGGAACCCGGCGCTCAAGCATCTGCACTGCTGCCCCCAGGGCCCCGTACAGGTGGGCCATGTCGTCCACCACCGGGCGGCTGCCCAGCATGGCAGCCATGTGCTCCACCACGGCCTGGTTTCTGGCCACTCCCCCGCAGAAAATCACAGGGGAGGCTGGTTTTTCATGCTTGAATACCGTGTTGGCGATATTGGCGGCCAGACCGCGGCAGAGACCGTCGCAAATGGCCGCCAGGCTGTAGCCCTCCTGCTGGGCGTGGATAAGGTCCGTCTTGGCGAACACCGCGCACCTGGAGGCGATGCGCGGCGGTTCCTGCCGGCTTGATGCAGCTGTGGCGGCCAGCTCTTCTATGCCGGAAAGCTTCAGACGCCCGGCCTGCTGATCCAGAAAACTGCCCGTACCGGCAGCACAGGAGGTGTTGGTCTTAAGCCCCTTGTACCGCCCGTGTTCAAAAAAGAGCATGGCGAATTTTTCCCCGCCCACATGCAGAATACTTCCCACCCGGCCGTGCAGGTGTCTGGCGGCCTCAATCACCGCCACACGGTCGTCGCAGCGATGATTTGCCCGGATAAACCCGGGAGTCTGGTCCGTGACCGCCACAGCAGCCGGCTCGCGGGTGTGCAGGCCGTCCAGCATCTCCTGCACTGTTGCTGCGATGTTGCCGTGATGAAACCTGTAAGAAGTCTCCACCACGTTTCCCCCCCGGTCCAGGACAACCATGCCCGCCGAAACCGAGCCGATATCCAGGCCCAGCACATGCGGGCCGTGCTTTTGATTATCTATAGACATCCTGATCTCATTTTGTATAATAAAAAACTTTGACGCAGCGTCACCCGGCAGCTGCCTTACACGAAATGCGAATGCGTTAAACCTGATAATAAAGCAAGGATTGACTTTGGTCCAGAGGCTGGCGGAATCATTATGGCTTTGTATCTGTTTAGCGCTTTTAAGGAAAGCATTTAAGGAAAGCAGGGGACAGGCACCCCCGCACTTATTTTTCTGAAGGATGATTGGCATGTTTAAAAATAAGTGCGGGGAGAGCCAGTCCCCCAGGTTGCAGCCATTTTGCCAACCCCTGGAACCTGCAGGGACTTAAGTCGAAAAAAAAAAGAAGTTCGCGGATTCAGGTTAATAATATATGTGCGGTGCCAGGCCCCTGCCTTCGTTAAATGATGTCACAGGCGGACTGTGTCCGTCAGTGACTTACTGTTGAAATCCTGAGCTGAAGGCGGACATTTCATGACTGAAGAATCATTGCTACTTACAAACCCGGGAGAGGAAGGATCCAGTACTTACAGGCATGTGCTCTGCGTGTATCCTTACCGCAGAGAGCTCAAGGAACTGGGTTTTCTGCCTCCCCTGGGTCTGGAACATATCGCCGCGGTAATTGAACCTTTCGCCTCCGAGCTCGAGATGGTGGACCTAAGACGCTATCCCGGCCATGCCTCAGATTTTATCAGAAGCAGCACAGACCTGGTGTGCTTCTCTGTAAACTGGGACCTGGAAAGGGACTTTGTTGCCAGGGAGCTCTCCTCTATAGATTCTGAAATTACGCTTATTGCCGGAGGCAGATATGCTACAGAAGCTCCGGACCAGTGGCTGGAACATATTCCCGGCCTGGATGCAGTGGTCAGGGGAGACGGGGAAGAAATCATGCTCGAAATCTGCAGGCAGGTCCCCTGGCACCGGATCAGCGGGCTCAGCTTCAGGCGGGATGGCCGGATAATCCATAATCCCAACCGTGAACCCGGATCCATCCTGGACAGGCTGCAGCCCTGCAGGAGCAGGCGGAGGCAAAAATATGATGTGCAGATCAGGGGAATCGGGACCGGGCTGGAGGTGGACATGCTCGCCGGATCTCGGGGGTGTCCATTCAACTGCACCTTCTGTTCTTTCAACAGGAATCCATGGGGCATCAAACGCAAATGGACGGCCAGGTCCCCGGAAAGCGTTGTGGATGAGCTGGAAAGCATCAGCGCACCTTTGGTGGCCTTTACCGACGACCTGTTCACCCATGATCTTTCCCGGGTTGAAAATATCTGTGATCAGCTGCTGAAAAGGGGGATAAAGAAAAAATACGTGATCAACGCCAGGCTGGAAATCGCCCGGCATCCGGCATTGATCCGGAAAATGGAACAGGCGGGTTTCGCCATACTCCTCTTGGGGGTTGAATCGGCTCACGACAAAACTCTCAAGGCCATGCGCAAAGGATTTACCACCCGGCAGATCCGCAGTTACTGCAAAGTTCTCCAGGATAGCACCATGATCAAGCACGGTTATTTCATACTGGGCAACATTGGCGAAAGCGTGGATGAAATGCTCCAGACAGCACCCTTTGCCAGAGAAATCGGGATGGATTCTATCTCTCTATCCACTTTGCGCCACAACCCGTATTCCGGGCTGGATGAGCTGGTGGCCCAAACACCGGGCTATCACATAAACCCCAAAGGCAAGATCTATTCCGACCACTGCCCTCCCAAGCAGCTGAGAAAGCTGCGCCGCCGGCTTTACCGGGATTTTTACAGTACCCGGCAGATCCTGAAGCTGGGAAACAAATTCAGGAAGCACGGAGCTTTGAAGCTGCTGCCGGGCATAGCCTGGAACCTTGCAGCCCACAGGGTCAGGCAGGTTATGAAGAGGTGAATGGATTTCCAGAGGGGAAAATACGGGGTGGAAGTGTCCTGCTTTGAAAGATTGCTGGAGGGATTGAGGCTTGCAAAAACGCAGACATTACTTATAGTATTTGCTGCGACTGTATGTTTTTTCAGGTAGTTTGTATCTGTTCAGCGCTTTGCATATGGCAGGGGACTGGCTCTCCCCGCACTTATTTTTAAACTTGTCAATCATCCTTCAGAAAAATAAGTGCGGGTGTGCCTGTCCCCTGCTTACCTAAAAAGCGCTAGACAGATATGCAGGTTAAACCAGGAGGTAACATCATGCCGGTATATGAATTTTACTGCAAAGACTGTAACAGGGAGTTTGAGGTCCAGATGCGCTTGTCCGAGTACGAGAAGCAAAGTGAACAGCACAAATGTAAGAACTGCGACAGCAGCAACACTGAACGCAGGATTTCAATGTTCGAGGCCAAAACCTCGAGAAAGAGCTGATGTCAGACTGGATGATTTATTTGTTCCCACGCTCTGCGTGGGAACATCTGCCAGACGCTCCGCGTCCACTAAATATCAGAGTCAGTATTTTAAAAATCGAATCCAAGCATGGCCCGGGCTGAATCCATGGTCAGGCAGGCTTCCTGCCTGGCCTGGGTATTGCCGGTTTCCAGGATCTCCCTTATAAGCTCCGGGTGGTCATCCATCCGCCTCCTTCTCTCCTGTATGGGTGCCAGGAATGCTTCCAGGTGGGTCAAAAGCACCTTTTTACAGTCCACGCAGCCCCATTTGGCCTGGGTACAGTTTTCCTGGATTTCCTGGCAAATATCTCCAGGGGTCATAAGCCGGTGATAAGGGTACAGGTTGCAGACCTCAGGATTCCCTGGATCCGTTTTACGCATTCGGTTGGTGTCGGTGAGCATGCTCATGACCTTGGGCCGGATGGTTGCCATTTCTTCACCCAGATAGATGCAGTTGCCATAGCTTTTGCTCATTTTACGGCCGTCAAGGCCGGGGAGCCTGGCTGATTCGGTCAGCTTGGCCTGGGGTTCAGGGAAGTAGTCCCCGTAAAGATGATTGAAGCGCCGGGCTATTTCCCGGGTCAGCTCCAGGTGGGGAAGCTGGTCATGTCCAACCGGAACGAAGTCAGGGCGGTAACAGAGAATGTCTGCGGCCTGAAGGACCGGATATCCCAGAAAGCCGTGGGTGTTCAGGTCCTTGTTGATAAGTTCCTGTCTTATTTCCTTGTAGGTGGGGTTGCGCTCCAGCCAGCCCAGGGGGGTGATCATGCTTAAGAGCAGGCTCAGCTCGGCATGTTCTTTGATGAGGGACTGCTGAAACAGGACGCATTTTTCCGGGTCCAGGCCGGAGGCGATCCAGTCTTTCATCAACTCTGCCACAAAGGGCTTGATAATTTTTGGTTCAGCGTACTCGCTGGTCAGGGCGTGCCAGTCCGCCACAAAATAGTAGCAGGTATAGTTTTCCTGAAAATCCACCCAGTTTCTCAGCACTCCGAAATAATGTCCCAGATGTAGAGGTCCTGTGGGCCGCATCCCGGACACCACCCGTTTTTCACCGCCTTGTCGCATAGGTTTACTACCTGCCTGCCTTGAGTAAAAAAGGTATCGGAAATTGTTAACACTACAGCGAAACTTATAAAATAGTATCTGTCTATGGATTTAAGAGCCGGTCCCCGTGCCATATATAAAGCGATAGAGGGATATGCGGGCAAAAACTTACTGGATTTTCAGAACAGCAGGCTGTTAATGAAATATATCACGTAGCCAAAGACGGCCTGAAAGACACCCAGAATAAGCAGAAGGATAATAATGATGAAGCCGAATTTTTCCAACTGCATGTACTGTCCGGCCATACGCCCGGGCAGAAAAGTTGCAAGTACCTTGCTGCCGTCCAGGGGCGGGATTGGGAACAGGTTGAAAATACCAAGGATGACATTTATGAATATCCCGAAATAAGCAACCATTATGACCGGCTGCAGGTATCCGGAGTTGCCGGCATCCAGTATGGGCTGCATTATTATCAGGGACTGCAGAACAAGGAAAAAGCCAAAAGCCAACGCGAAGTTTGCCGAAGGACCTGCCAGGGATACCCAGAAAATGCCTTTTCTAGGATCCTGAAAATAAGAGGGGTTGAAGGGCACAGGCTTGGCCCAGCCGATCAAAAAAGGACTTTTCATGAGTATAAGCAGCAAGGGAAGAAGAACTGTGCCGAAGGGATCGACATGCCGTACAGGGTTCAACGAGAGACGCCCTGCGTTTTTCGCTGTAGGATCGCCGAAGCGGAATGCTGTGTAGCCGTGGGCCACTTCATGCAGGGTGATCCCCAGAAGTAGGGGGATAACCATGGGGATTACCTGGTTGACTAAGTAAGAAATATCAAACATGTTTTTGTCTTTTTGTTGATGGGTTTATGCTTGTCGCTGAATTCTGTGGGGTAATTCACCACTACACCAGGCTCAAAAAAAGAAAGGGTGAGCGCAACCGGTTTTAAAACCTGGGTTTTTCCTTTCGAGCTTCCAGGCGGGCTTTAAGCTCGTCGCGCCGCTTCTGCACCCTGCTGATTTCAAAGCTCAGATCCTGCATATCCTGGCTGGAGGCTGCGGCCTGGACCTTTTTGAGCCTGGAAAGCTCCTTTTCCAATTGATAAATTTCCTGTGCCAGATGGCGAATAGACATATCTGCTTCCTGACAGCTTTAAAGGTTATGCCTCTGCAACCAGGGGGAAATCCTTTTTATAGGCGGTCCCCTGAAAAGTTGCCACGAGTTTGTCCTGATCGTTCTTGACTTCCACACTGTACCCGGACAGGGTCTTATGGGAAAACACCTCCCTGGCCCTTGCAGACAGAAGAGTGCCGGCCTTGGCAGGACGGATGTAGTTTATTGAAGCGTTGATTCCCACGGCGGCCTGGCCGCGGGAATTGGAAGCCGCGGCAAAGGCCAGGTCCGCAAGGGTAAACAATGCTCCGCCGTGCACCATGTCCAGGCCGTTCAAATGCATGTCCTGGACTGTCATTTGAGCCAGGGCGCTTCCCTGGTCAACTTCCACAAGTTCGATTCCTGATATACGGGCATACCGGTCATGTTCGTTTATAAATTCCTTGACGGCTGACATCAGAGTCATATAACCCCGCAAGCCGGATTTGGCAACCTGAAAAATAGCTCTGGTAATGGAGATGTCATGAAAAGCAACAGCAACTACGATGTGGGCCTGAGCGTCTGGCTCCATACAGGCAGTGAGACCATTTTCTGTCAGGGCAGGGCGCTGCTTTTGGAAGGTATTGAAGAGCACGGATCCCTGCGTCAGGCGGCCAAAAGCCTGGGTATGTCCTATCGTGCGGCCTGGGGCAAATTGAAAAAGACCCAGGATATCCTGGGCTTTGACCTGGTGGTCCTAAGCGGTGAGCAGCCCCGGCGTTACGAGCTTACTTCCAGGGCCAGGGAGATTTTAAAGGCCTTCAATTCCTGGCGCAACAGGATGAAGACCATTGCCGGGAAAGAGGCCCGGGAACTTCAGGAATTATTTAAAGGTGCCGGGCCTGAAAAGTAAATGTAAAAACTGCCTGAAAGCATTTGCCCTGCCTTATAGCCTTCCCCTGTAATCAACTTTTTTATTCAGAACACAGTGCCTACCAGCGTATGTTTTTTTTAACATAAATTTACAGGTTTTTATTTCCTGCTATACAGACCTTTATGAAAACAGGAAGTACCTGTTTTCGAGGCTTGAAATCCTCAAGGGGTAGGCCTGTATGCAGCCGGGTTTGGGCGGTCCTGGTGGTCAGGGCCGCCGGACCGGTGGTTTCTGAAAAATACTTTTCAGTGCAAGGAGCCCTGTCTTGAAGGGTTTCATATCTGGAAACCGCAGTAATTTTTTACGGGGAGGGTTAAAGATGAAAAAGATTTGCAGCATTTTTACTCTGGCAGTTTGCATGCTTGTATGCACAGTATTTGCTGGACAGGCTTTTGCCAGTGATAAGGTCATTACTATGAGCACCACCACCAGCACCGAGGCTTCGGGACTGCTGGACCACCTTCTTCCGGAGTTTAAGGCAGATACCGGAATAACAGTGCGGGTCATGTCCAAGGGTACCGGCGCCGCCCTGCGTGATGGCATGGACGGCAATGCCGACGTGGTCATGGTCCATGATGTGGAAAGGGAAAATCAGTTTGTAGAAGATGGCTACGGCACCAGGCGCTATTATGTAATGTACAACGATTTTATTATTGTCGGGCCTGAAGAGGATCCGGCAGGCATCGGGGACGCTGCAGACGTTGCCGAGGCCATGAGGCTTATTGCCGAGGCCGGGGAGCCTTTTGTTTCCAGAGGGGATGACAGCGGTACCCACGGCAGGGAAAAACAGCTCTGGGAAGAAAGCGGGCTGGAGATTACCGGGTCCAGTGAGCCGGCAGACGGAGCGGGCTGGTATTTTTCCATAGGCCAGGGCATGGGAGTAGCGCTGCTCTTTGCCGAGGAAAAGAACGGCTACGTTCTTGCGGACAGGGGAACCTATCTGCAGTACAAGTACGGCAGGGATGCAGAATATGATCTGGAGATCGTTTACGAGGGCGGAGACATGCTGGAGAACCCTTACGGGGTGATTCCGGTTAACCCGGAGAAACACCCCCACGTGAAATATGATCTGGCTAAGGAATTCGCGGAGTGGCTGGTTTCCGAGCGTGGACAGGAGGTCATTGGGTCCTACGAACTTCTTGGCTCACAGCTTTTTATTCCAGATGCAAAGTAGAAAATAACCTGAACCCGGACTGTTACAATTCATCTCAAAAATCTGTTCACCGGATTTTTTGGATATTCCGGTGAACAGCAATAATTGATATCAAAGGGTTTATTTAATTTAATGGAAGGCTTTTTAATCAGCAGCCTGGCTGAAGCGGTGCGTATGCTCTGGTCCCTGGATCCGGAGCTGTATTTTATCGTTTACGTATCCCTGTATGTAAGCTTCTTCTCCACCCTTGTAGCTGCCGTTCTGGGTATTCCTCTGGGTTTTCTGGTGGCGGTTAAAGAGTTCCGGGGAAAAAGGGCTGTAATCACCATCCTGAATACCCTGCTTGCCCTGCCCACAGTGGTTATCGGTCTGCTTGTCTACGCTTTTCTGTCCAGGCGGGGCATCCTCGGGGACCTGGGCATGCTGTATACCCCCTGGGCTATAGTAGTCGGCCAGGTTATTCTCATCACGCCCTGGGTGGCCACCTTCACCCTGGCAGCGGTCAGCCGGATAGATTCCCGCTACAGGCGCACGGCCATGACCCTGGGGGCGAACCTG
>PWSL01000467.1 GCA_003563255.1 Desulfonatronospira sp.
GAGGCACAGAGTTAAGACAAAGAGGGCTTTTCTCTGTGAACCTCTGTGATCTCTGTGGTGTCAAATATTTGATGACAACGGGCATAAAGATCATCTTGAATGCAAGTCGGAATAAGAAGGGGCTGGTGCCGCAAGCACTAAGCGTTCCCAGGCTGGAGCCTGGGAACGAGAGGTAAAGCGTTCCCAGGCTGGAGCCTGGGAACGAGAGGTAAACTGGAGCCTGGGAACGAGAGGTAAAGCGTTCCCAGGCTGGAGCCTGGGAACGAGAGGTAAACTGGAGCCTGGGAACGAGAGGTAAACTGGAGCCTGGGAACGAGAGGTAAACTGGAGCCTGGGAACGAGAGGTAAACTGGAGCCTGGGAACGAGAGGTAACCAGGAACGAAGAACGAAGAACCAGGAACGAAGAACGAAGAACGAAGAACCAGGAACCGATTTTAACGACCAACATGTTGGTTTGAAATTTGTGCTAAGCGTCCAATAGTTATAGCCTGTATGCTCCTGGATAACAGGAATCTCGAGAAATTCAATCAATCCAAAGTGTTATATTAAAAAATTTTAAGTGTAAGCCCAAAAAATGTTTGTCTGAAATAGTCAAGCTGAAAAACACCAAAGGCTTATCCCCCTGAAACCTGGTTGCGACCGGATTGTTTGGCTTTGTACATGTTTTGATCGGCGCGCTGGATGAGAACCTGCGGCCCGGATTCGGTGTAGTCATTGCTAGTGCTTACACCTATGCTGACTGTCAGGTGCAGGGATACGCTGGAACAGGCATGGGGGATTTTCAGTCCCTCTATTCCCGAGCGAATTCTTTCGGCCACAATCAGGGCGGGTTTCAAGGGGGTTTCGGGCATAAGGATTACGAACTCCTCGCCCCCGTACCGCCCCACGTAATCAGGGGCGCGTTTGAGACTGTAAGTTATGTTCCGGGCCACTGTCTGGAGAGCGATGTCCCCTTTCTGGTGCCCGTAATGGTCGTTGTACTGCTTGAAAAAATCGATATCCAGCATGGCTACCGACAGGGAACTGCCGTTTCTTTTACCCCGCTGCCATTCCCTTCCCAGTACCTCCTCGAAAAAGCGGCGGTTGGGGATTTCCGTGAGTCCGTCCAGATTGGCCTTTTGTTCCAGGAGCTTGTATTTATGCTGCATATCAAGGTAGTTGCGAACGCGCATCTTTACAATGGGCGGTGATATGGGTTTGGTGATGTAATCCACCGCACCCAGTTTAAGCCCCTCCTCTTCCTGCTCTGTGGAATCCATGGCCGTAACAAATATTATCGGGATATGTTTGGTTTCATCATCATGCTTGAGTTCTTTTATGACCTCGAACCCGGTCATGCCAGGCATGGCCACGTCCAGAAGGATCAGATCGGGCTGGGGAGTCTGCCTGGCCAACTGCAAAGCCTTCCTGCCGTCCCTGGCCAGCATGGCTGTATAATCCTCCTGGAGCAGGTCCGCCAGAAATTTCAGGTTGATTTTCTCGTCATCAACAATAAGTATGCGCGACTTTTCAATGTCCATGTCTTTGCAGGGTCTGTTTACCCATTATTTCCAGGATTTCCATGACTGTCTGTGTTGCTGCATCGTGCTCAATATCATCGATGAGGGTATTTAACTTGTCCACCTTCTGGTCAAAACCGTTTCTGCGCAGGATAACACTGATCTCCTTCAGCAGGCGACTGTCCACCAGTTCTCCCCTGCCAAGCTGCTGCAACAGTAAATGCAGCTTCTGGGTTACAATGTCAAGCTCATCCTCGGAAGCTTGCTGAGGGTCATGAACCTGCTGCATTTCAGCGCTACAGGTTGCGGGTTGTAAAACGTTCAGAGAGTCAAGGCATTCTTCCAAGGCTTGCAGAAAGTCCTGCAGTAGTGGGCCTGCATTCTGAAAGCCTCCCTGCTTCAGTGCTTTTTCCAGTTTTTTCGAGGTCTGATGTACATTTAAGGCACCTATGTATGCAGAAGCTCCTTTGATGGCATGGGCCTTGTCCTGAATATCCCGCCAACTGCCTGTGGACTGCAATTGCCTCAAGATGGAGGGAACCGGATCATAGGTCTTTTTGAATTCCTGAAGCAGTTCCAGAGCAAGCTCCTGGTTATAATTGGTGCGTCTCAGGGCTTCATCCGTGTCTATACCCTGCATGGCAGGCAGGAATGGTTTTTCAGCGGGTTCTTCAGGCAGGGTATCCCGGGCCTGGATTGCAGGTTTTGACAGGTCTTTAACTTTTTTGGGCAGCCACTGTTTGAGAACCTGGTGCAGGGTTTCAGGAAGAACCGGCTTGTTTATATGGTCATCCATGCCGGCCTGCAGGCTTTTTTTGTGGTCTTCATGCATGGTATGGGCGGTCATGGCAATAATAGGAATTCTGTTTGTCGTCCCTCTGTCTTTTTCCCCCTCTTTTTCCTTCCCATGCTCCATGCCCAATGCTTCCTGCTCTCCTTCCCGCCCCTTTTCCAGGTCCTCATCCCGTACTTCCTCCATCTCCCGGATTCTGCGGGCGGTTTCCAGACCGTCCATTTCCGGCATCTGAATGTCCATCAGCACCAGGTCATAATGATTCTGCTGCAGTTCATGCAGGCATTCCACACCATTATGTACCACCCTGGACCATGCGCCGGCTTCACGAAGAAATTCCTGGATCACCTGCTGATTAAGAGTGTTGTCTTCTGCTACCAGGATTTTCGCCCCATGGATATCACCCGGAATGTAGTCTGATCCGGTCTGCAGGTCCCGGCTTTCGTCCAGGGGTCTAAAAACAGCGGTGAACATAAAGTCAGAACCCTGTCCGGGATTGCTTTCCACCCAGATATCGCCATCCATCAACTGAGTCAGTTCTTTACAGATTGCCAGACCCAGGCCTGAGCCCCCGAAATTGCGGGTAATGGAGCTGTCAGCCTGATGAAAGGCTTCAAAAAGCTGTGCTTTTTGTTGAGGGGAAAGCCCTATGCCGGTATCCCGTACTGAAAAGAAAAGAGTGACATGCTCCTGCTGCAGCTCCTGGACCCTTATGCGGACGTCCACTTTCCCCTTGTGGGTGAATTTTATGGCATTGATGCACAGGTTCATGAGGATCTGCACCAGTCTCAAGGGATCCCCTACAAGGTTGGAGGGCACATCCGGATCCAGATGCAAGCCGATTTTCAGGCCTTTCTCCTCTGCCTTGATGCCCACTACGTTCACCAGCCGGTTCAGGACCTCCTGCAGGGAAAAGGGAATGGTTTCCAGTTCCATCCTGCCGGCGTCTATTTTAGAGAAGTCCAAAATATCGTTAATAATACTCAGGAGGATATGAGATGAGTCCAAAATTTTTTGTACATAGTCCTTCTGCCTGAAATCCAGCTTTGTATTGTTCAGCAAAGAGGCCATACCCATTATGGCGTTCATGGGGGTACGGATTTCATGGCTCATGCGGGCCAGGAAATCCCCTCTGCAGGCACTGGCATTTTCTGCCTGAACTTTGGCATGCACGAGTTTTTTCTCCAGTTCCTTGCGCAGGGTGAGATCCATGGCTGTAAACAGGTAGCCTTCCTTTGTGCCTTCGGCACTGAAAAGGGGGGTGATGGATAGATTCACCGGGAGCAGGGCGCCGTCAGCGCAAACGTAATGCCACTCCTGGATATCGATTCTTTCCTTTTTTAGGTGCCGTTCAAATATTTCCATGCCTGGAACTGGCCCCTGAAAGTGGTTCATTTCGCTGGACTGCAATTGCATGAGTTCTTTTGCCGGGTGCAGGTAAAGTATATTGACCCTGCCCACCATGTCCCTGGAAGAATAACCCAGGAGGTTTTCGGCACCGCGGTTGAACAGTATAATGTTGCCCCGTAGATCAGTGGCTATAATGGACATCCGGGTGGCGGCGTCCAGGACGGCCCGGCGCTGGGCATTGGCTGCCTGGTAGCGGCGCAGCATTTTTTCAGTTTGTTCAAACTGGTCAACAACCATTCTGGCGGTGATTTCGGCTGCTTCCCTGGCTACCTTCAACTCCTGGCGCAACATTTGGTTTTCTATAGCCAGGTCTTTATAGTTCTTATGCATGGGGATTTATACCGCTGGATTGTTATTCCGGGCTCAACAGTCCGCCGGTTGCTATTTGCAGGCTGAGCCTGGCGGCTTTTTCGATGGCTTCCCGGCTGACGGGTCCTTCTATACCCACCAGGACGATTTCATGGGGCATGGTTCCTGGATTTACAAGGGGCAGCACCGCAAGGAGATAGGGCAGTCCGGCCTGATGCCCGTAATGTTGCCCTCTCTTTTTGACTATCTGTTCCCGGTCCATAATCACCACTTCCCGGGGCGAAGCAAAGCCTTTGACGCTGTCAACAAAGACCACCCGTCCCCCATGTTCCAGCAGGGGCAGTAGATTCAGTCCGGCCAGACCGCCCTGATAAACCTCAATATCCGGGGGAAGTGCCAGAGTCTGAAAATGCTCGTATACTTTCTGCCCGGCCAGGTCGTTTTCCATCCAGACACTGCCGACACATACAATGATTTTTTTCAAAATCCTCCCCCAAGGATAATGCCGCCCGTCTGTTTTCCACCTTGTACGCTGTGAACCGCGCACACCAGACAGGGGTCAAAAGAGCGTACCACGTGACCGGCCTCCACCGGGTTTTCCGGGTCTTTTACAGGAGTCCCTTCCAGGGCCTTTTCCCAGGCCCCGGGCGCCCCGGACCCGTCCATTGGGGAACCGTTCCAGGTGGATGGGGTGATAATCTGGTAGTGCTCGATTTGTTTGTCGGTGATGCGTACCCAGTGCCCCAGTCCACCGCGCACGGCCTGAATAAGCCCTGCTCCCATACCGTCAGGGATGCTCTGGACCCTGTGGTAGAACTTATGGTCCAGGGTATGCTGCAGTTCCCGCAGCCAGGTAAGCATGGCCGGGAGGAGTCTGGCTGGCCTGGTGATGCGGGCAAGCTGGCGGGCCAGGACGCTTGGGCCCTGCACTCGAAGCAGGTCCAGGAAAAGAGGGTCTTTACTGACAACCATTTCAGCCAGGGGACCGGTTTCAACAACCTGTCCAGCGTACCGGGGTGCTTTGACCCAGGAATACCTGTCCTGGTCATGATCGGTAAAGTCTGGAGTGGTCTTTTCATAAAAGGGATGAGTCGGGGCAGGCTGCCGGGCAAAGCGGGCATAAGAAATGTCCTCGGAAATTTCGCTGGGGTCAAAGTCGCGGACCTGATCACACCTGGCAAAGCCTGCCGGGATCAAAAGGTCTTTTACGCCCGGGACCAGAGTCTCTCCCGGCAGGGAAAAGCCCCCGAAAGACAGAAAACAGTCCGGTCCCTGACCAATACGATCCAGGCCGGCTTCCAGCCCGAAGCGCATCAGAAAGCCCAGGTCCGATTCCCGGCAGGCCCGGTTTTCCCTCAGCAACGCAAGCAGGTCATCCTGTGACTTGATTTCCGCCCAGGTCAGGATGGTACATCCAAGGATGTTGGTCTCGTACCAGTCCTGAAAGTGTTCTAATATCATCCGGCATCGCAAAAGTTCAAAAGTATCCAGGCTGGATGTCACCCCGCCCGGAACCATAAAGGATGTATGCGGCCACTGCCCTCCGATAATGGCCACCACTTCCAGAATACGCCTTGTCTCCCGGATGGTCTGGAGGGCGGATGTGCCTGAAAGGGGCGTATAGCGGGCGTTGGCCTGACTGTATAGGGAATGAGAGGCATAAGCCTGCATGTTTGCGAAATCCACCATGAACATGAGAATGCTCTGGCGCATATCGCTCTGGAGCATCTCCACCATCAGGGCCAGGTTGCGAAGCCTTATGGCATTGTCCGGCGGGGTGGTCCCGGCGATGTCTTCCAGGGCCTGAACTGCAGCGCTTAAATGGCTCAGGCTGCAAATGCCGCAAATGCGCGGGGTCATCACCAGCCCGTCCAGGGCCCCCCTTCCGTTCATCATGTTTTCAAAACCCCGGTACATGGTCCCGGAAGACCGGGCCTGGGAGATAATACCCTGTTCTATTTCCACCTGGATTTCCAGGTCGCCCTCCACCCGGTTCAATGGGATATTCAGGCGTTTGCAAACATTATCGGCGCTCATAAGAATCCTTTACCGGTGGCCGAGACAGTCCCCGGAGATCAATAAAAGTTTCGCTGTAGTGTTAAACCTTGGCGGTTCTTTTTTTTAAGCGGACCGGGGCTGCTGCTGCGGCCATGCTTTTGTAGACCATGTAGTGAGCCCTGTTCACCCCTTTTGGGAGGGAAAGGGGTATACCTTCGATATTCTGGGTATAAAAAAACGGGTTGTTTCTTGGAAACTCAGGGTCTGTGCAGCCGAAACAGGGTACCCCGGCCCGGGGCTTGGATGATTGCTGGTTCCACAAAAGCTTGTTGCAGGGACCGGGCACCAGAGGGCCGGCACAGCCCATGTGAAAGAAAAGGCAACCCAGTTCCCCGAAGTCGGACTCCTCCACCCGGTATTCATGATACTCGTTGCGGGTGCAGCCCTGATGTATCATTGTACCGTACCACTCCCGGGGGCGCTGGAATTCATCCAGGTCCAGGGATGTGCCATCTGCCACAGCGCCCAGGGCCCCGGCCATGACGTCGTGATGACAGGGACAGCCGGCCAGGTTGATCACAGGCCGGCCTGAACCGGCTCTGAAATCTTTCCCCAGCAGTCCTCCGGGCTGGCTTTTGTGAAACTGCAGGCCGGTGGATTCCACCTCGCTGTCAGCTCCGAACCCTCCATAAGAGGCGCAGGTCCCGGCGGCGATTACCACCTGGGCCTGCTGGGCAAGCTCCTGCACCAGGTCTTTTTTGGGACGGCCCTTGAAAACGTCGAACATGCCCGTACCTGAAGGCCCACATATGACTGAGCCTTCCAGGATAAGTATGTCCAGAATTTTTTTTCCTTGGAGGATACTTTCCAGGAGCAGATCCTGACCGCCTGGAGAGTAGCTGGAAAAGGAAGGATGCCAGAGAAGTTCCAGGTGCAGGACGCGAAACAGCTCTGAAATATCAGGAAAGTTGTGGCTCAGAAAGGACATGCTGTCTCCTCCGCAGCCGCCACCCTGTATCCAGTATACCGTTTTCATGCCTGCTTGCTCCTGGTAGTGTCTGTTTAGTAGTGAAAGAAAAATGGTTGGTGAATTGTATGTCCGCAACAATTTAGTGGTAATTGCCGAAAAAGTAAATCCAAAAACAGATGTTATAATAACTTTGCCCCCCGACCCCTTCATATTCTTGACATAGGCTGATATTTGCCGAATATAGGCGGCATCAACATCAGCGGAGTCCTACATGATCAAAGTATTTTATTGCCCACAGATGAAGGCTCTTGCCCATAAGATCTGTCAGACCAGTGAGATCTGCGAGCCCGGGGAGATTTCCTGGAATTACTTCAAGGACGGTTTTCCGGACCTGATGATTCATGAAGCAGGCGGGCTTGGAAATGCCCATGTTGTTTTTCTGGCATCCATGGACAGCCCGGCGGAGATATTCAGGCAGTTGTCCGTGATTTATGAATTGCCCCGCCTGGCTGTCAGATCCCTGAAAGTGTTTCTGCCTTACTTTCCCACCGGGACCATGGAGCGGGTGGATGAGGAAGGTGAGATCGCTACAGCGGCTACCCTGGCCAGGATGCTGTCCCTGATTCCCGGGACCATGACCGGACCGGTTCAAGTGGTAATCTACGACATACACGCCCTGCAGGAAAGGTTTTATTTTACCGACAGGGTTGTACCCAGGCTTGAGTCGGCGGTTCCCTTGCTTCTGGAGCGGATAAAAGGCATGCAGGACGTGGCTGTGGCCTTTCCAGACGAGGGATCCTGGAAGCGGTTCGGACGCATGTTCAAGGGGTATCCGCTGATCACAGCGCACAAGGTCAGGGAAAAAGACGGACGCAGGGTCATTATCCAGGAGGGTGATCCCCGGGGCAAAAACGTGATTATCGTGGATGACCTGGTTATGACCGGAGGGACCATGATCCAGTGTATGCAGGTCCTGCAGGATGCAGGCGCCGGCAGTGTCAGCGCTTACGTCACCCACGGGGTGTTTCCGCAAAAGTCATGGCAGCGTTTCCTGGACCAGGGCTTTGAGCGTTTCTGGATAACCGACTCCTGCCCGGAGACGGCCCGGCAGGTGGTTGGAACAGGGCCCTTTGAAGTCCTCAGCCTGGCCGGGGATATAAGCAGGAATCTTGTTTCGTAGCTTGTATCTGTCAGGGCTTTTACGACATGCGGGTGACAGGCTCCACCGCACTTATTTCTGCCCGCTGCAACAAAAACATCCATTTGTTCCTGGGTGAGATCAATATATCGGAGTTTTTGTTTCACCAGGGCACCTCACAGAGTCTCTTGCCGTATCAGTTCAGCGCTTTTAAGGAAAGCAGGGGACAGGCACCCCCGCACTTATTTTTCAGTAATGATCTTCACAGCAGCTAAAAATAAGTGCCGGGAGAGCCAGTCCCCTTGCCACGCTTTTAAGGAAAGCAGGGGACAGGCACCCCCCGCACTTATTTTTCAGTAATGATCTACACAGCAACTAAAAATAAGTGCGGGAAGAGCCAGTCCCCGTGCCACGCTTTTAAGGAAAGCAGGGGACAGGCACCCCCGCACTTATTTTTCAGTAATGATCTACACATCAGCTAAAAATAAGTGCGGGGAGAGCCAGTCCCCGTGCCACGCTTTTAAGGAAAGCAGGGGACAGGCACCCCCGCACTTATTTTTCAGTAATGATCTACACATCAGCTAAAAATAAGTGCGGGGAGAGCCAGTCCCCTTGCCACAAGCACAGGTCAGTGGATAACCCAGAACGGCCTTGAGAGAACTGTTTGCTTTGCCTCGTCGAGTCCAGGGCGTGCATGCCCTGCGAAATAACAGTGACGTCAACAGGCAGGGCCAACAGGAAAAGACAGGGAATACGCCTTTGCAGCTGCAATCTGACCCATCAGTCAAGTTGTGCCAGCAGTTCTCTGGCAGCGGTGTTATCTGGGTCTTTTGCCAGGATATTTTGTACCTGGATCAAAGCTTCTTGTTTTCGTCCCAGGGTTTTGAGGCAACCGGCCCGGGTAAACATGACCTCCTTGTTTTCCGGATCAATCTGGAGATAATTCTCCACGTGTTGCAGTGTTTCCTGGATTCTTTGCAGTGCATATCCAGCCTGGATCATGATATACAGAGCTATGATGTTTGAGGGGTTGATTGTCAGGGCTTCGACCAACAGCTCGAAGGCCTTTTCCCGGGAGCCTATCTCAGATTCCACCATGGCCAGTCCAGCCAGAGCCTTGTCGTTTTGTTCCACGCTGCTGGCTTTGGAGTAAAGGTTATGGGCCTTTTGCAGTTCTCCTTTCTGAACAGCGATGGTGGCCAGCCCCAGGTAAGGTTCAGCATGAACGCCGTTGGAGCCGATTGCCTTTTGATAATACTCCTCGGCTTTATCAAGTTCACCCATGAACAAGTAACTTTCACCGAGTTCCTTATTGATTTGGTAATCCAGATTGTTATCCATGTTTTTCCTCCGTGGATGCTGGTCAAATTTTTCTGAATATATATTTGATTGCAATATGTATGCCTGAACAAGGTTTGCTTGTGATTTCTCAGGTAACAGGTCTGATGTTTCGTATCTGTTCAGGGCTTTGCATGTGGCATGAGGACTGGCTCTCCCCGCACTTATTTTTTCCAATAAAACCAAGATGTATCTGTTTAGCGCTTTGCATGTGGCATGGGGACTGGCTCTTCCGGGACCCACTTGTCCCAAAAAATGAGATACTTTAAGCACAAAATGATGCTCAAGTGGGTCCCGGAGTGCCTGTCCC
>PWSL01000172.1 GCA_003563255.1 Desulfonatronospira sp.
GCCAGCTGGCGCAGAAGCAACTGGGCTTCGCCTTTTTGCATGCCCTGTTGCATGCCCTGTTGCATGCCCTGTTGCATGCCCTTTTTAAGAGCTATTCTTTCTATGCTTGTTACGTATGGCATTTGATACTCCTCCTCTATTTGACGAATATAGCCGTAGTGCTCGCCTGCTTTATTCTGCATACCTGGCAAGAGCCTTTTCCAGGTCTTCTAACCGTACCGGCCTGGCCAGGCAGGCAACCATGCCTGCCTCCAGGAACTTCTCCCGATCTCTTTGCATGGCAACTGTCAGGCTGCCTGGATCAACATAGAATATGTGGCATGGGGACTGGCTCTCCCCGCACTTTTTTTAAAACCTGTCAATCATCCTTCAGAAAAAGGTTTGGGGGTGCCTGTCCCCTGCTTTCCTTAAAAAGGGCTAAACTGTTACGTGCTTGAAGCTTCGAATCATGACCTAAACGTACCCTGCAACGTATCGGGTGTCAACACATGCAGCGCCTTTTCGGCGTAAAGAGTAAATGATATGATCTGTACAAGCTTTCTTTTGCCAGTCTTCAGAATAATTGAACAGGACTATGCCATGGCCTAGCCGTAAACTTCACTGGTTATTCCTGCCACGGTTATTGCTGTAAATGCTCCTGCCCGAAAAACTTACTGAACACCCTTTGAAAATCCTCGTGATTCACTGGTTTACCTATATAATCATCCATGCCTGCCTCCAGAAATCTCTCCCGGTCACCAGGCTGGGTATGAGCGGTTACTGCGATTATGGGAATGCCCGACATCCGACCTCCGATCTCCGACTTCCGACATCCGACTTCCGACATCCGACATCCGATCTCCGACATCCGACTTCCGACCTCTGCGGCGCGAATGCGCTGCGTCGCCTCCACCCCGGTCATAACAGGCATCTGAATGTCCATGAGTATGCAGTCGAAGCTCTGCTCCTGGAACAGGTCTACGGCTTCCTGCCCATGATTGGCCAGGACGACATTATGTCCCTGCTTTTCCAGCATCTTTTTCATAACCAGCTGATTCAAGGTATCGTCTTCTGCCAGAAGGATGTCCAGATTCTTTTTCGACTCCCGCTGAGTAGTGGCTGCAGTAACAGATTCTAAGTGATCCACAGCCGGCAGGGCAAAGGACAGGACCACGTGCACGGTAGTCCCCCGGTCCACTTCACTTTCAACGGAAATGTTTCCGTTCATCAAATCCACCAGGCGTTTGACCAGGGACAGGCCTAGACCTGCGCCCTGGTATTTGCGCGTGTACGATCCATCAACCTGTACAAAGGGTTTGAACAGATCACTCAACCTGTCCTCAGGGATACCGATTCCGGTATCGAAGACGGAAAACTGCACCCTGACATCTCCTTCTTTGGTCGCAGATAGAGGGGACAGCTGGACCTGCACGGACCCTTGTTCTGTAAATTTCAGGGCATTGCCCACCAGGGTAAACATGATCTGCTTGACCCGGGTCACGTCGCCTGTGACTTGTGCCGGAACATCAGGATCCATGAATAATTCCAGGGCGAGTCCCTTTTGGCGGGCTTCAGCCGAAAACAGACTGGATAAGGACTCAAGCAATTCCTGGAGGCTGAACTCTGCAGAGCAGATGATCATTTTTCCCGCTTCAATATTCGACAGTTCCAGAATGTCCGAAAGCAGGCGGGTGAACCTTTCAGACGATTTAATGGCCAGATTGACTAATTCCTGCTGTTCATCGTTTAGGTCTGTGTGTTGCAAAAGCTGCATCATGCCCATGATGCCGTTGAATGGAGTGCGTAGTTCGTGAGACATGTTGGCCAGAAACTCGGATTTGGCCTGATTGGCAGCCTCGGCCTGCTCTTTGGCCGACCTCAGTTGATCCTCAGCCAGTTTGCGGTCCGTAACATCCCAGACAGTGGATACCATGAGGCTGCTGTCAGGAAGGGGGATGTTTTTGGCGGTGATATAAAATGGCTCTTCCCCGGGGCGGTATACGGGAATATCTTTCCAGAACATGCGGGAGGGATCATTGCTGACGCAGTCCTCAAGCACTCTTTGTTTTATCTTTTCCCTGAATTCAGGCTCCTGATAAACCGCCTCCCAGAAATCCTTTTCAGCCAGCTCTTCTCTTGTAGTGCGGTAAAACCGGACAAAATTGTCGTTCATGTAGGTGTACTGCACTTCCGGATACACCGAGTTAATGGCCACACCCACTGGAAGGTTGTCCAGGGTGGATATGATAAAGTTTTCCCTTTTCTGCAGCTCATCCTCGGCCTGCTTACGCCTGGTGATATCCGTTGCTATCTCCATTCGTACCATACGCCCGTCAGGCCATTCTATGGCCCTGTCCCGGCAGTCATACCAGCGTCCATCTGCAAGATTCTGAAACTCCCAACGATATACCCCTGTGGGCTTATTGTCTTCTGTGAGCAGTTTATCATTGGTGCAAAATGGACAGGGGCCATTCTGCCTGCCTTGGATCGCCTCCCAGCATTTGCGTCCCACTATATCGCCGGACACCTCCCGGCAATATTCGTTGATAAACAATACTTCGTGATTGTTCATGTCAGCAATGTAAACGATGGCATCAATACTGTTGAGGACTGTGAGCAGTCTTCTCCTGGACTTTTCAAGGTCTTCTTCATTTTGCTTGCGCCGGGTGATATCCTGCCAGGCGATTATTCCGCCGGTTATCCTGCCCCGGGCATCCCGAACCGGCCCGGCGTCACAGCTCAAAGGTATAGCGCGGCCATCCACATGACGCTGAATTATTTCCTGGCCGAGCACTACTTCCCCGTGCATGATGGCCCTGGATAAGGGCAGATTATCCAGATCAGCCTTTGTCACTCCATCAGCCTGATATACTTCCCACTGGGAAAGAATTTCTTCTATTGACAAACCGACGTGTCTGTCTTCAGGCCAGCCCATAAGTTTCAGGCCGTGTCTGCTTACCCTTTTCAGGCGCATATCCGCATCTGCTATGGTTATGCCCACCGGAACAAAGGCCATCAACGAGTCCAGTGTCTGCCTGCCTTCCTCGGCCTCCTCCAGAGCACTCTGTAGATCCTCCCAGGTCTTTTTATGCTCGGTTATATCCAGGGCAAAACCTATGGTCCCGGTTATATTACCGCTTTGATCCAAACAGGGCAGTTTCTCGGTCAGACTCCATCCCATCTGCCCCCCGGCTTTCCGGTGAGGCTCAGAAATATTGCGCATGGATTGGCCGGAAGAAATTACTTTCCAGTCGTCATCTGAATATTTCATAGCTATGCTTTCAGGATGAACTTCAAAATCACTTTTCCCCTTCAGGTCTTTCAGTTCTATACCCACCAGGTCACAAAACTGCTTATTGGCATAAATATACCTGCCCTGCCTGTCTTTTCGCCAGATAAGCACAGGGACCGCATCCATGATGGTGGACAGCTCAACTCGGGCCTCAGCCAGTTCCTGCTGTGCCTGCCTGCGCTCTGAAACATCAGTGACAAAGCCCTGATAACAGGTGATGGTGCCTTTTTCATCCCGGACCACCCTTGCATTGATGGATACCCAGAAATTTTTCCCGTGCAGGCTGCAAAACCGGCATTCAAAATTCACCACCTGGCCCTGTCTTTCCAGGAGACGCATTATCTCAAGCCTGTCAGAGGGATCAGCGTAAACCTGAGAAGCAATGTCTGTTATCGATTCAACAAGCTCTTCTGGAGAATTATAGCCAAGCATTGTGGCCATGAAAGGATTGGCAGACAAAAATCTTCCCTGGGGTGTGGACGTGAAAATACCCATAGGCGCATTTTCCAGAAGGTCCTTGCAGTCCATGAACCTGGTCCCGCCGGTCAGGTTTTGAGGGGAAGGGGGGGATGAGGAATTTGCGGTCATCTCTTACTCCTGATTTGATATGCGTCTGTAAAAGATACTTTTTTTAGTCATAGAGGACTGATGCCAGAAGACAGGGTGCATAAAAATCAAATGGTTAAATGATGAGTTGAAAGGCTATCAGCTACTTTGTATTTTTATGGTCTCTTTCCGATTTTGTATTAATGCCGTCATTACCTTTAGTCAGGTCATTGTGGTTCTCCTGCATTAATCTGTTTCTGCCTCCTCCGGGCCCCAAGCTCAGCAGCAGGCCAGTGTGCTTCACTCCGGCAACCAGGTCAATACCTCCGTCAAATCTTGACGGACTGCTTCCATGTATGACTTCCAGGCCCTGTCGGGTCGTGTCATGCGTTGCGTCACAGTGATGGACTGCACGGCAGGCGCGGGCAGGTCACAGCGGAAAAAATCCAAATTCGGGGCAAGCAAAGGACTGGCTCGCTCATCTCCGGGCTCGACCAGCAGGGAAGGCCGGGTCGCGTAGGAAGGAGGGGCAAAATAACTGACCGGCGCAGCTTCGCAGCAATAAGCTGGCGACCTGCGCACCTCTGGCGGCATTGCCGCCAGTTCCGCCTCCAGTCGCGGGATTACCCGGATGAACAGGGCAAGGTCCCGCCGTCCGAGCTTTTCCAGGAGGTCATGGTTTCCGGCACGCAAGGCGTCCACCGCCTGCGAGAAACCGCTCTCGCGGGCCTCGAACTGTTCGCGCATTTCAGCCATCCCTGCGAGCATCTCCTCCGACTCTCCGGCCAGTCTCTTCATGCCCTCATAGGTATGTTCGAACCGGGCGCGCCGCTGCTGCGCCTGCTCTGTCACTTCCTGCTCGAATTCGGCCAGTTTGCTCCGTGCATCGCGGATAAGGGCCTGTATCCAGCGTTCCCGGCTGACAGGCACCCAAGGAGAGCGCCCCTCAGGGGTGATGACCCATCCCGTATCCCGCGAACGGCCGCGTTCCGGAGACAACAGGTGGACGGAAAACCCTCCCGCCTGGCCTGTTACCGGATACTCAAGGTAGATCGGTACCCCGGCATCCTTGAACAGCTTGGCGGCTGTGGCGTAGGGCGAGCTGACCAACACCGAGATATGTCCTCCGGAAGTACGGGCCTCTTTCCTGCTCGGCCGGAAGATCATCATGCCCAGACGGTATGTGGCCGGGCCCGGCTGCGAATCTTCGAGTTCCCTCCTGGTTCCGATTTCTCGGATCGGCAATATCTCGGCCCCCCGGACCAGCGCCTCTGATCGGCGTAATACTTGCGCGATATTTTCCAGATTAGCCGTAACGGCCTCTGTTTCCGCCGGGGTCAGGCCGGTGCGCGGCGCCCCGACCCCCTCCTCCCATGGAAACCAGCCGCCGACAGCCTCGGCGCTTGAAGGGGCCGAGTAACCATTGGCCCGGATCTCGATCGGGATCAGGAACAGAACAAGGACTGAGATGATGACTGCTGCCGCCACCCGGCCCGGTTTAAAATATAGTGCAGCGTGTGGTGGCATTTGATCTTCTCTTTTTTGCTTGATACTGCTTCACTATTGAAGCCGTGTGATCTGTTCTGGGCGCAATTCAGGTGTTGTCTGAGAGCGTGCAGGCGCATCCATAAACTTTCCCGTGTCCAGCTCACCCAACTCGTCTGTCTGCGCCTCAAATTCAACCCCTGGCCGCATCTCAACGGCCAGGGCCGGAACATAAAACAAGCGGCCGGAAAGATACTTCACACCAGCCGCTATTTTATTGCAGACTGTTCTGCTGCGTGCAGCAACCCGGATGCCCGGCAGCTTGAAAAATCCGGCCTGCGGGCTTCCGGGCGCTGTGGCATCCAGGGACAATGCTTACTCTTCAGCCTGGATGTATGCCGCCTCCTTCAGGAGATACAAAAACACAGGGATCCCTTCGATGGACCTTGCATAAGGACCGGACGCCGGGTATCAGACTGGCTGCAGGCGGAGGAGGTCAGGCGGGGAAGGCTGCCGGCAGGGCCTGGGCTGCGACCGGGAAAGCCTGCCGCCTCACCTGGTCTGTTCCCATATTTTCCGCAAAGCCCTTTCCGCCGTCGTTCGGACATCCGCGTCTTCATCCTTCAATGCAGCGGTAAGCGGCTCAACCGCGCGGGCATCGCCTATCTTCTCTCCCCCGATGTCTCTGCTCCCTTTTTTCTATCAAATAATTTGTACACACAATCTAAGTTATTTAACAATTTAAAACCATCAATATTAACCTCTTTGTTGCCAGAAGTCATAACAACCACATTAAGCAGGTTACAGATTTGCTCTCTTACCATTTCAATAAGTGGATCACTGTATAGAGGCTGTTTTTCATTTGAGGATAAAACAAATCGAAAAATAAAGTCTCCTGACTCATCAACAACTGAAGGCTTTTTTTTCAAATAGTTATGTTTTTCAGTGTCCATAAAGAGCTACTCCCCCTCCTTTATCTTTCAGACAAAAGTTTCAGGAATCAATAAGCGCGCAAGGATCAAGGACGTCTGTTTCGCCAAGAAAAGAAACATCAACATCCTGAATATGGTCAAGAGCCACTGGGTCTACAAAAAGCTGCGCAACTTCAGGGCTGGCATAGAGGCCATCATCTCCACCATGAAGCGGGCCTTTGGTCTGGACCGCTGCACCTGGAGAGGCTGGGATGGCTTCAAGCAATACGTTTGGTCCAGCGTGGTTACCTTCAACCTCCAAGTCATGGCCAACGCATAGCCTGCGTAGGGCTGAAAAAGTTGCTTCTCAGGAAGCAGTGCGTCCAAAATCAGGCTGTACGCATAATCTTTTCAAAGAACGTGTTACAGATCCTGCTCTGGAGGATAGTTTTCCCCCAGCGTACCACTCATAGCAAATCATAGGACCTGCGCAACCGGGGTTCTAATTAATACTTTCGATCCTCTCACATTGAATTAATTCTGTTGTAATTCCAGTATGTTTTTGTATATCAAGATAATTTCTTCCAATGATGTCTCTACCCCACTTGTTGAATGATGTACTTGGAATAAGAACTAAATCCGGATTCTTGGATTTATTTTTAACCCATGCATGAATTGCATCAATAAAATCATCGACAATCAGAAGATCACCAATCATTATATCACCACCCCAGAAATTATGTGCTGGCACTTCTAAAAATATTCTTTTGTCTGTGTAATCAAATAACCCACTAATTTTGATCATTTCCTCCAATGAGTCTTTCATCAGATATGATGTCAGAAATAAAATTGTCTGGGCATTATGAATTTCGGATGCCTGCTTTATTTGCATGATATGGTCTAGATCCAATCCTCCTCGGATTAAAAATCCATAGGGCGAAAATATTGGATCGTTTCCGCTTTTGTAAGGATAACTACAATGAAAATCCGTCTTTTGAATGTTTTCAATGCAGGTCTTTCCATTCCTGATGATGCCGATTCTTAATTCTTTTATTCCTGCTCTGTAAAAGCTGTTCAAAAGGTGTCTAGCAAAGTTTCTAAAGCCTATGGGCACCCCATTGATAGAAATAATTTCATCCATGGCCTTAAATCCGGCATTCCATGCCGGTGAATTTTTCACAACCCCATCTATTATCACCCTGTTTCTGTTTTTCGTAAAAAACCGCTCCTCAAATATGGCGGGTTGAAACAATATTGGTGTATTGATTTCTTTTCTCAACTCTCTTGCTGTAGATACAATCTCTTTCCATCTGTTAAGGCTTGATTTTAAATTCTTTCTGAATGGAGAAAATCTGGTATGTGCATCTAGATTGATTCTTATGAAATATGGTTCGAATTGATCCGACCATTTTATAGTTTTTATCATATCCTTAACGGGGATATCATGCCAAGTAACTAAACTGACAAAGAACGGCATAGTCTTCAGTCTTAGATAGGGAAGGGCTTTTAAGGCTGTTTCCGGAGCATTATCCTTCATAACACTTAAACGGAGAGATGGACTGCAACTATTCAGGGAAATACCTAGTAATACCGGATGGATAGAACATAAAAAGTCAATAAGATCTTTGCTTAGAAAGCTTCCACTTGTTATAATATTAAATATCTTATCGGTCTTATCACGAACTTTTTTAGCTATCTTCTTGAATTCAGGATGAGTTAACATTTCGAAATAATTATATTCTGATTTGCCAAAAAGCCCCAACCCATCTTCCGGATCCCAATATTTCAGCCTTGTATCTATCTCTTCTACACGGGTCTTCCAGCCATACTTTGATTTTGTATAATATCCGGGTGGATCGTTTTTATGAAGACAGAATGCGCAATTTGTACTACACATCCAGGATAAATATTGTAAAATGGCAAAGTATGGATCCTGATTATTTTCATCCTTACCCCTCCATTGTGATAATTCCTTTAAACGAAATCCTGTAGGGATGACAGGAAAACCATGGGCAAAAACCTCAATAACTCTGAGCATAGATTCAATTTGACGTGAAATAAGCTCAATCCTTGGCTCAAAACGAACTATAGCTTTAGTATCTGAATAAAATGACTCCCAATTGATTGAATAATTGTAACTTATCAGTGGAACCTTTCTAATCCTAAATCCATCTATTTTTATTGTTGTGCCATCAATTTCTAAATCAATTACCTTAAGCATAGATTTCATTTGAGAGTCTATATATGAAATAAATACTTTGTTATTAGCTGCAATAAAGTTCAAACCTGCATTGCCTCCCCGTATTTAAAAAATCTTTTTATTGTTGTTTCATGTTGAAAGACCAAATCTTTTGCATACTCTTGAAACATAGAGATAAGATATGGTGAAAAAACTATATCTTTACAGAGATCACAAATATTATTTTCTTTATATGTTCTTGGTTTCCATTCCCAGCTTTCTTTTGTTATTATATCAATAATTCCTTTTGGACCGATTGTACGAAGTGCTTGTATTAAGAAATCATGATTCGCTTTTTGATAAATTTCATTAAAATTTACTTTATGTAAATTGCCAAGCCAAAGAAAATGATTGGATCTAGGAATTAACTCATCATGGCAACATGCCATCACATTGCCATCATATTTCACAACTGGAGCATTTAAGCGATCACATGCTCCTTCGGGCAGATCATGTGTATGTCGATCTATGACCAAGTTATTTTTTGCAGCTCTCCCCATAGCTCTAAGATTTATTTCAAGAAATTCAATCTCTCTTATTAAATTATCTCCCATTAGCTTGTAAAACCTATCTTTGAAAGAAATATTATTATTGTTTACGAATGTAATAACAATATTTATATTTTTTTCTAAAGCTGCAATAGTAGCATGTTTTATTCTTTCAATAGGAACAAATTTTTCGTGAAACTCATCTGCACTAATTTGCAACACAGTAAAGAGTGGAAGAGATTCAATAACTCTTTTGGCATTCACAGGATTTGAGGCCCAAAATCCACTAGTACCCACAACAACTTTCATGCCATAATTCTCTGCAGCTGAAAGTATTTTTTTTAATAAATCAATATTTGTAAATGGTTCTCCTCCGCTTATGTTAATCAACTCAACAGTTTTAGTTTCTCGAATACCTCTCATCCACGAATCGACCACAAACAATGGAATAGATTCGTTGTATTCAGGGCCAGCTTCTACAGAACAATGTTTGCACTTAAGTGGACATTTTCTTGTAACGAACAAAAGGACAGTCTTATAGAAACTAGACCTTAGTTTTATTAATTGCTCTAAATTCATTATATCCTCAACATATTGCATAAAGATAAAATGCGGCCCTACAAATAGCTTGCGGGCCGCTTATTTTTACCACAAAATTACACCTGTGTCTTTCACTGCCTCATTTCCAATGTTAGGTCCAAGCTTGTCCTTTATTGCTTTCAACTGCTGTAAATCTCTAGGAGTGAGCCTTTCTAACGCTCTTTTTTGAGTAGGTGTAAGCTTGTCTTCATATTTAGGTAAAGTTCTTCTCATA
>PWSL01000357.1 GCA_003563255.1 Desulfonatronospira sp.
GGACTCAAAATCCCGCGGGGGTGACTCCATGAGGGTTCGAATCCCTCCCCCGGCACCACTGGCCGGCACCATTGGAATGACAAGTGATCCCGGTTTATCAAAGAGAACAGTCAAGGGGCTTTTTGACCCGGGGCAAGGGCCTGATGAGCCCCCCATCCCCTGGCTACCATGCCGAAATTTTATATTCCCGACAATACCCTGGCCCTGGAGCCGCCACTGCCCGTCCCGGAGGCTGGATAACATGCAGCCAAATCCTGCCAGGTCAAGGCTGAGACTCCTGTCCCCCCTGCTTGGGATCAGCGCCGGTTCCTGCGTGGTGCTCTCCTTGAACACCATCCTGTCTCCCTGGGTGGCAATGTTCTGGATTGTATCCTGCATTTCGAGCTGTATTGCCTTTTACCAGGGCCGACAAGAGGTTTTCTCATACAGGTTCAGGCTCGCCACTGTCCTTCTGCTGGTTTGCCTGGCCGTTGCCGTTCACTGGCCCCAGGGCTGGCAGCATGTCTTGGCCCAGGCTCTGGTTCTCATGCTGGGCATAAAGCTTATGGAATTGAGAAGACAGCGCGATGCCTTTCAGTTCTGCGGCCTGGGGGTGCTGGGTCTTGCAGTGGCGTCCCTGGTGCGGTTTGACCTGGGTTTTGGAGTCCTGATCCTGATGTTTTTCTTCCTGGGCCTGGTCCTGATTCTGTGGCAGCACGTTCTGGACCACACCCCCCAGAAGTCAGCCCCGGCAGCTCCAGGCTGGGGCTTTGCATCCAGGCTGGTCCTTTTTGCCCTTTTCCTTACTGTTCTTACTATTCTAATGGGCCTGCTGGTCTTCTTCGCCTTCCCCAGAAACATAAACCCCATGCTGAATCTGGGTGCCGGTATTCAAACCCACCGCACAGGCTTCAGTTCCCAGATGAGCCCTGGAAGCGTAGGGGAAATTGTGACCTCCAACCGTATCGCCTTCAGGGCCCGCATAGAGGGGAACGTGCACCCTGCGCGCCTTTACTGGCGCGGGGCTGTTTTGTGGGAAACAGACGGGGAAAACTGGCAGCCCGGCACCCCGCATGACTTCCAGATCCGGCCGGTGACGGCCTCCTCCCATGACCACGGCCTCATCAGACAGTCCATCACTTTGAATCCCGGCACTACAGAACATCTTTTCGGACTGTACTTTCCCGAAAGGATCCTGGATGCATCCCCGGTCTACTACAACCGGGACGGTTCAATAAAAATGGACGACACTGTTGAAACGGCCATGAGGTACCGGGTCCTGTCCAGGCAAAGTGATTCCAGGCACCTGACCCCCCGGGAATCCAGGGCGGCACTGGACGTACCCCGCGATCTGGACCAGAAGATACTTGACCTGGCAGGGTATTTTTCGCACCAGGGTCAGGATTCCTGGAAGACAGCCCAGAAGATCATGTTTTACTTCGGGACCCAGGAATTTGAGTACAGCCTGTCCGCACCCCGGGGATTCGAGCAGGGCCAGAGCCTCAAGGATTTTCTGCTGCATACCAGGACCGGTTATTGCGAGCTTTATGCGTCAGCCGCTGCAATCCTCATGCGGCTTAACAACATCCCGGCCAGAGTGGTGGTGGGGTTTTCAGGCGGGGAATTAAATCCCGTGGGAGAATACTGGGTGGTGCGCGACAGCATGGCCCATGCCTGGGTGGAGGCCTGGTTTGAAGGCCGGGGGTGGGTGCTTCTGGACCCCACACGGATGCTGGGGGAAGCCGCCCTGGAAGAGGCCTGGGGTGAAACAGCCGCATCCCAGACCGGCGCAACCCCGGAACAACTCATGACACCGGGGCTTAGAATGGTGGACTGGCTCAGGTGGCAGTGGACCAACGCCATCATCGACCTGACCCTGGCCAGGCAGGTCCATATGTGGAGATCCTTGAGAGCCGGCATCCAGGACAACTGGTCCGGGGTCAGCGCCCCCAGTATACCGGAATCCTGGAAAACGCCGGCCACCCATATACTGCTCCTGGCTGCTGCAGTCCCGGCGCTCGCTGCATTCTTCCTGATAATTCGGCTTTCAGAGAGGGCCAGGCAATATGACGATAAACTCAGAAAAAAGGCCTGGAAAAGGCTGGCCAGTAAGACCCCGGGATATCATAACCTTCAGAAACCGGGGTCTGAACAACAGGTATGGGACTGGTGGGAAAAAAACCACCCTGACATTGCAAGTAAGCTGCAAAGTATTTACCATGCCCAGAGGTACGGACCGAAGCCGGATGTAGAAAGAGATCACCGCCTTAAGGAACTGCTGTCCAGGCGCTGATGATCCGGCAATTACCGGCGATATTCTATAAATTGACTGCGGAATTTTGAGTGTTTCATAATGTATTCTGTGCAGCAACAGTTGCCTTGTCAATATTTTCATCCTCAGGGTCGGACATGCGGCATGGCAACCGACCCGCACCTGCTTCTGACTCCTGAAACCTGCGGCTCAGTATATATATGAATTCTCTTTCAGCATACAAATTACCCAGAACTTTCCTTAAGCTATCCGTTTAGCTGTGGGCAGCAGTCTTTTTTTGTATCTGTTCAGCGCTTTGCATGTGGCATGGGGACTGGCTCTTCCGGGACCCACTTGTCCCAAAAAATAAGCACTGCAGCGACACTTTGTGTTAATTTTTGCCTTGGCCGCCGGGGACAGGCACTTTTGCCGAACTCAAACCGTAAAATGTCTGGGCTCTGGGCGGCAAAAGAGCCAGTCCCTCTCGAGTTCAAATAAAGTGTCGCTGTAGTGTGAGATATTTTTTTATACAAATGCGGAACAGTCCACTGCCAGGCGCTCAACCCATGTCCTTGCTGGAGTTATAGTTTTTTGTGGCAGGATTCATGGTTAATGCCCTGAAATCATTAGCAATGCTTGACTGAACTCTTTTTTCTTTTCAAAACCATTGATTATCCTGTGTCAACTGATTTTTCATCTCCTGCTTTTGCAAACAATTATGGTTGACAGCCTTTTCAAACTTCTCTTAATATCCGAAACAGATAATATAAAGCTATCAAAAACTACCAGCATAAATAAGGAGACGAAGATGCCAAACCCAGTAACTGACAACAACTTTGAAGAAGAAGTCCTGAAATGCGAACTCCCTGTTCTGGTTGATTTCTGGGCCCCGTGGTGTGGTCCCTGCAGAGCTATCGGCCCTGTGGTGGAGGAATTGTCCCAGGAATACACCGGACGCCTCAAGGTACTTAAGATGAACGTGGACGAAAATCCCAGCACTCCAGGCAAATACGGCATCCGCGCTATCCCCACCCTGATCCTGTACAAAGGCGGTGACGTCATGGAGCAGGTCACCGGCGCAGTTTCCAAGTCCAATTTGAAACAGATGATAGACAAGGCCATATAGTTGTATGAAAACATATGAAAGCGTGGTCATAGGTGGGGGGCCTGCCGGTATAACAGCAGCCCTCTACCTTTTAAGGGCCGGAATCCAGATGGCCTGGGTTGAAAAGCTCTCTCCCGGCGGACAGGTGCTCCTGACTGAAAAGATAGACAACTATCCCGGGTTTCCTGATGGAATTAAAGGATATGAGCTCGTTGACCTTTTTACAGCCCACCTTGAAGGCTTTGAGTATGACAAGCTTGGTGACGAGGTTGAGGAAATCCGGTCTTTGGACAACAGATTTGAAATCAAGCTTTCAGAACAAACCATCATGGCCGACAGTGCAATAGTAACCACCGGAGCAGACTGGAAAAAACTCGACGTACCCGGAGAAAGCAAGTTCAACGGCAGAGGCGTTTCCTACTGCGCCCTGTGCGACGGCAACTTCTTCAAAGACCAGGAAGTAGCCTGCATCGGGGGCGGCGACACCGCACTGGAGGAGTCTCTATACCTCACCAAGCTGGTCAAAAAAGTATACCTCATACATCGCAGAGATGCATTCAGAGGGTCCAAAATTTACCAGGACAAGGTACTAAACAATCCCAAGATTGAGATTCTTTACAATACCGTGGTCAGGGAATTTTCAGGGGAAAAGGACCTGGAGGGCCTCAAGCTTGAAAACGTGCAGACAGGCAACGAATCCGACCTCGAGGTCCAGGGGGCCTTTGTTTTCATTGGACTGGTCCCGGCGGCACCCGCCCTTCCGCCCCTGGTGGAGACTGACCGTCAGGGATTTATAAAGACCGACACTGAGATGCGGACAAGTCTTCCAGGTCTTTTCGCAGCCGGTGATATACGTTCCAAACTGTGCCGCCAGATAAGCACTGCTGTAGGAGAGGGGGCCACGGCCGCGCATAATACCCAGATTTACCTGGAACAAACAGGATGACCCAGATATATACTCGCAATCCCCCTTAGAGATCAAACTGCATGAAGATTAAAAACCTGATTTTATCAATAATTCTAATGTTCGCCCTGGCTGCACAAAGTGGTTGCGCCTGGTTTCAGAGAGGCCCCGACCCCCTGGAAGACACCCCCCAGGAACTGGCTCAGGCCGGTGTGGACGCCATGGAGCAGGAGCGCTATAAAAAAGCTATAGAACACTTTTCAGACTTGAGGGACCGTTTCCCTTTCAGCCCTCATACCCCCAGGGCGGAAATTGCCTTGGGAGATGCATATATGAAATCCGGCAACTATGTTGCGGCCATTACCGTGTTTACCGAATTCGCCGAGATGAATCCGCGCCATGAGATGATCCCTTATGTACTCTTCAGGACAGGCCTGGCATATTACAACAAGTTCACCTCCATAGACCGTCCCCAGAGAAACATGCAGCAGGCCCTGGAATACTTCAGGCGCGTAGTCCAGGTCTACCCCGAAACCGAGTATGCCGAATATTCACGCTACTACAAGAAGCAATGCCGCATAAAAATGGCCGAACACGAACTGTATATTGCCGATTTTTACTGGCGCACCAAGCGCTACGGGTCAGCCTATGAACGTTACCGGTATGTGGAACAAAACTTTGAGGACCTTCCGAAAATAGTGGAGTATGCCAGAGAAAGGGCCAAAACCAGTTATTTCAAACACCAGGAACATGCTTCCAGGCATAAGAGGGCCACTGATGAAGGTTCTTGGAGGGACTGGCTGGACTGGCTTTAATCCTGCAATGACTGTAAGTCAGTGACTTACTCCTCATAACCTGTCACAGTATACAAGCACCACGCTGAACGCTCAAGATTGAGGCAGGCAATATTTGAAGACTGGATTCAGTTGACTGTCGCGTGTCATAAAGGACTTTTTTTCGGTCGCATCTTATTTATGGCACAAGGTGACTGGCGTATTCCGGCATCCGCTTGAGCATTTGAGACCAGATTCCGTGAGCATATCTAATTCCGGAACTTGACCCAAAAAAATGGCGGTCTTAATCCGCCATTTTTTTTGGTTCGCTTTTCGACAACTTAAACGTTTGCCTGCTCAGTCCACCCTGACTTCTATCCTGTCCCCGGGCCTGATGACCTGACCCCTGGATATGTTGTTCCAGCTCTGCAGATCACGGGTACTTACCCCGAACCTGCTGGCAATTCCCGACAGGGTGTCGCCTCTGCGGACTTCATAAGTGGCTGTGCTGCCTCCACTGCCGGGAATGGTCAGTTGTTGACCCGGACGGATGGTGTTGCCGCTTAAGTTGTTGGCGCTTCTTAACGCATTCATACCAACGTTGAATCTGCGGGAAATATCCCATAAGGTATCACCTTTCTCTACACGGTAGGTGGTCTGCACCCTGGCACCTTCATCTCCGCTGGACTGAGTATGCCCTGGAATATAAAGCTTCTGCCCGGGGCGGATGGTATTGCTGCTCAGTCCATTGGCCGCAATAAGGGTCTGTATTTCAACGTTAAACCTGCGGGAAATATCCCACAGGGTATCACCACCCTGTACTGTGTAATTACCCCTGCGCTGGGCGTAATCCTGAGTAGAGGCACCTGCATGGGTGGAACCGCTGGCTGGTATAATAACGTATTGACCCGGCCTCAGCAGATTGGACCTGGTGTTATTGGTCTGCTTCAAAACCGACACCGGGATTCCGAATTGGTTGGAGATCCGCCACCATGAGTCTCCGCTTCTTACCTGATACCTGTGATAACCAGCATATTGCCTGGCTTCGGGGCTATTGAGAAATTCCACTGCGGCCAGGGTCTTCGTTTCCGGCAGCATGGCTTTGACTGAGGAATCCGAAGGGCTGACCTCTCTTCTAAAAGCGGGATTATATTCCTTGAATTTATCAAAATCCAGCCCTGATGCCCTGGAAAGAGCAACCAGGTCTGTTCCCGCCGGGATCTCGAATTCTTTATAGACCGGGGCACTGTCCCAGTCTATTGGATCGAAACCCAGCTCTTCCAAATTACGCAGTATTTTGAGAATAGCCAGAAACTTGGGGACATAATTCCTGGTTTCCCTGGCCAGGTAAGGCCCGGTGATGAGATCAAAATAATTCTCGTGGCCACTGGTCTGCATGGCCCGTCCTACCCGACCCTCTCCGGCATTATAGGCTGCCAGGGCCAGGTACCAGCAGCCGAAATCGCCGTAAAGCTTTTCCAGGTAATCTGCAGCAGCATGAGTGGAAAGGAAAGGGTTCCTGCGCTCGTCCATCCACCAGTCCACCCTGAGCCCGTACAGCCTTCCGGTAGCGGGCATGAACTGCCATACTCCAGCTGCCCCGGCCCTGGAATAGGCCCTGGCGTTAAACCCGCTTTCGGCGAAAGGCAGGTAGATTAAATCCTCTGGAAGGCCCCTTTCCGTGAAGACTTCCTTTATGTAGGGCAGAAACATCTCCGAGCGCTTGAGCCAGGTCTGGAAAGTGTTTCTATGCCTGTGGGTGAAGAGCTTGAAGTAATTCTCCATGGCCTGGGTTTCTCTGGCATCCAGCACGAAATCGAATTCAATCTCAGTTTCCAGGGCCTCTTTCTCTGCCTCAGTCAGAGGTTCTTTTTCCAGCTCAGCCTTTTCTTCCGGAGTTAACGCCTCCATTTCGTCCCTGAACATGCTCTCGGCTGCTTCTGCCTCACTGGAAATGCGCTCATCATGTTTATCAAGGCCTGGATGCGAAAGCACCCGGGCCTGGTCAATGGTCCTGGGTTCAAGAGATTTTGAGTCCTCTCTGGGTGTAGACACGCAGGATATAAGCAAAAAGATGGTCGGCAGAATCCATAGCAGACGTAAGGGCATGACAAGATCTCCTCACAATATACAGTTAATGAACAACAAGTTGCATAAAAACAAAGGGTTATGTAACAGTTTGACTTGTGGGTATGAAAGCAGGGTGTGTCTGCCCCCAGTCCACACTGGAAAGGGCTGAACTGTTACATTAATTGTATCTGTTCAGCGCTTTTAAGAAAAAGCAGGGGACAGGCACTCTGGGACCCACATGAGCACTATTTTATGCTGTATCTGTTTAGCGCTTTTAAGGAAAGCAGGGGACAGGCAATCCGGGACCCACATGAGCACTATTTTGTGCTTAAAATTTATCATTTTTTGGGACAAGCGGGTCCCGGAAGAGCCAGTCCCCATGCCACATGCAAAGCGCTAAACAGATACTCTATGCTCAAAATGACTCATTTTCTGGGACAAGTGGGTCCCGGAAGAGCCAGTCCCCGTGTTACATAACAAAGCGCTGAACAGATACTCATTAATTCAATTTTATGCACAAGATACGTTTGTGTATTAACCCTCTTCCAGGTTCGCTGCAGGAGGCTGCACTTTTGCAGACAAACATGATTCGGTTATTATATTCCGTGAAGTTTGGCAATAGGTATATTTGAGCTTTTTTGATTTACACAGCCATACAAAACAGTTAACCACATTCTTATGTATAAGAACCTCGTACCGGGCAAAAAACCCGTCATGGAGGCCCTGGAAAATAACCCGGAACAGGTTGATCTTGTCTTCGTAAAAAAACCGGTTCCTAAAGGTCTGGATGCCATTATCTCCAGGTGCAGACAGCTGCATGTGCGCTTCAAGCTGGTCCCGGACCAGGAACTGCAGCAAATGGGTGCAGCAAGACAGGGGATTGCCGCCAGACTGCGGATGCAGACCCTTGTGGACCTGGATCTGCTTCTAAATAACACCACCCGGGCCGTTTTTCCGGTGCTGCTGCTCTTAGACCAGGTCCAGGACCCGGGCAACCTGGGCACCCTGGCCCGCACCCTGGCCGCCCTGGGCGGGGCGGGCATCATTATTCCCCGTGACAGAAGCGCACCCCTGGGGCCCGGGGCCATGAAGGCCTCGGCAGGAGCCCTGAACAGGATCGGGGTTGCCCAGGTTACCAACCTGGCCCGCTCCCTGGATCATATAGACCAGGCTGGATTTAATATCTATGCCGCAACCATGGACCAGGGACAAAGCGTTCTGGAGCAGACTTTTGTCTTTCCGGCAGTTCTGGTATTGGGCGGGGAGGAAAAGGGCATCCGGCCAAATGTCCTTAAAAGGTGCCCCGGTAAAATCCATATTCCCATGGCGGGCGGCATGGATTCCCTGAACGTGGCCCAGGCCGGCGCACTGATCCTGGGAAGAATGCTGTCCTGGAGATAAAAAACACAACAGGAGAAGCTGAATGTATCAGGCTTACGGCGTACTGGGACGGACACTGGGACATTCCCTGAGCCCCTATCTGCACAACTGTGCCTTTCAGGCCGCAGGCATGAAGCGGGTGTATCTCAAATGGGAGATTGAACCGGAAAATCTGGGTGACTTTATACGAGCGGTGCGCATTCTGCCCCTGTCCGGGGCCAGCGTCACCATCCCCTACAAGGAGGATGTCATGGAGTACCTGGACTATATAAGCCCGGAAGCATCCGACATGGGTGCTGTAAATACCCTGTACTGGCACAGAAAAAGCCTTTGCGGGACCAACACCGACTGCAGGGGTTTTATGGCCCCCATAGAAGACCTGCAGCTGGATTCAGCTCTGATCCTGGGAGCAGGAGGAGCCTCGCGGGCTGTACTCTACGGCCTGAAGCGCATGGGCATATCAAACATATACCTGACCAACCGCAGCGGGAAAAAAGCCCTGGCAATGGCCGGGGAATTCAACGTAAAAAGCATCCCCTGGGAGGAACGCTACCGTCTCAAGGCGGACCTGATGGTAAACACCACCCCTCTGGGTACCGCCGGGGATATGCAGGACCACTCCCCCTGGGAAAGCAGCATCTTCCCCTTCAAGATAGTCTATGACCTGGTGTACAACCCCCTGCAGACAAGGCTTCTGCAGCAGGCCAGGGCGCATGGAGCCCATACGGTATCAGGGCTGAGCATGTTCGTGCACCAGGCCCTGAAGCAGTTCAAGACCTGGACCGGCCAGGGCTTCGATCCCGGATGGGCAGAGGATCTGCTGCAACGAAAAATCACCGGGGAGATATGAGGAGTACCGAGAGGCTGACTGACCCGTCGAACTTGTCGGACCTGTCTGACTGGTCTGACCTGTCTGACCCGTCGGACTTGTCGGACCAGTCTGACTGGTCTGACCTGTCTGACCTGTCTGACTTGTCTGACCTGTCCGACCTGTCCGACAGCCTCCAGAAATCACTCCATATCATCCTGCCTAAATCCCCCAATACCTCAATCCCCCAATCATCCAATCCCCCCTGCCCCGGCCTCCAGGGCCTGTGCATTCTGGGGCAGGAGGTTGTGGTACCTCTCGGGAATTACCTGGGCAAGACTGTCCTTGACCACCTGCAGGGGAACTATCCCGGTGACCTCTACATA